>NZ_JBQCYD010000044.1:4318-19784 GCF_052088025.1 Senegalia sp. (in: firmicutes)
TTTTTTATGTTGATTAAACTTATAATTCTCAGTTTCATAGCTCCTCATAATAATACTCTCCTTTATAATATACTGTTTTATTTGTGTTAATATTTAATTTGATTTGTTCCATTATTTTAAGTAATTCTCCTAGCATTTAAAAGAAAGAATCACCTCCCCACAAACCTATATCATGTCAATTGAATTCATCAGATTAAGCTTCCTCTTCAATCCATACCATTTCTTTTAAGTCATCTAATTTTGCTAACATATCTTCATAGTAATTTCCATCATCAGGTAAGTACCACTCAAATACTTGAAATAAAACTCCATTTTTCATAATTTTCTCCTTAATCAAACCACAAATTCAATTCACATTGTGCACTTTTTATTGAATCTGAGCCATGTATTATATTCTCTGTAATTGAATTTGCAAAGTCACCTCTTATGGTTCCTAAAGATGCAAGCTTTGGGTCTTTATTTCCTATCATCTTACGCATTATTTCAATTGCTGATTCTCCTTCTACCTCCATTGCCATAACTGGTCCACTTAATATATAATCCATTAATTCATTAAAAAAAGTCTTTTCCTTATGTTCTTCATAGTGTTTTTCAATTAATTCTCTACTTGGCTTAAATAATTTAGCTTGCTTTATTTCAAATCCCTTTTTTTCTATTTTAGATATTATTTCTCCCATTATTCCTCTTTTTACACCATCTGGCTTAACCATTATAAAAGTTTTTTCCATTGTATACCTCCATAAATTTACCTTATATATTATTTAAAAGATCTATTTTATCTTAATCTTCCATAATTTATATTCCTCAATATCATCATGAACCAATCTATATACCAAAGCAATAACTGCTGCATCATCTACAATTCCAAAACCTGGAACAACATCAGGGATTATATCAATTGGGCTGAGTAAGTATATAAGTCCACTTATTATTGCAATTATAGATCCAATTGGAATTTCTGTATATTCTTTATCCACATAAGATTTTACCAAAGATATAAACACAGGAACATCTGATAAATACTTACCAGCAAAAGGAATTTTAGAGAGTTTTCTTTCTAAACGCTCTAAGAAATGTTCCATTTTCTTTTTATCATTTAATAAATCCTCTGCTTTGGATTTATTTTTATCAATTTGCTTTGAAATCTTTTCATCATCTTTTAATTCCTCAATTTTTTTCTTAATTTCTTTTTCTTTCATCTTCTTAAACCCCTTTCATCTGTATTCTTAAATTATATATTATTTTCAAACTTTTCACAATTTAATCTAGTATTTTAAAAATAAAAAATCCCCCAAGTCTAATCTTGAGGGAATAAATAAAAATATATATTTACTTGATTATCTTTAGCTTTACTATTTCAAACCATTTTTCTTACTGATTTCTCATTTGTTCATCATACATATTTTTATAAAAACCATCTTTAATCATTAAAGATTCATGCTTACCTCTTTCAATTATCTTACCCTTATGAAGAACTATAATTTTATCTACATCCTTTATAGTAGAGAGCCTATGGGCTATTATAAAGGTTGTACGATTTTCCTTTAATTTTTGAACACCCTTTTGTATTACTTTCTCAGTTTCAGTATCGATATTTGATGTGGCCTCATCTAAAATTAATAACTTTGGATTTCTAATATATGCCCTTGCAAATGAAATTAATTGTTTTTCACCTTGACTAAGATTATTTCCTTTTTCCAATATCTTTTGATTAATTCCTCTTTTTACAAGTGCTTCTCCACCTACATCTATAAGGGCTCTTTCCACATCTTCATCACTGTATCTATTATCATTTAACCTTATATTATCTTTTATATCAGTTTCAAAAAGAAAGGGATCCTGAAGTACTACTGCCATTTGTTGTCTTAGTGAATTTCTATTAATATCTTTTGTATTTATACCATCAATATATATACTCCCAAGTCTTGGACTATAAAAATTCAAAATCAAGTTTATTATGGTGCTCTTTCCACTACCAGTTGAACCTACAAATGCTATAGTTTCTCCACTTTTTACTTCAAAATTTACATCTCTTAAAACATCATCTTCATCATATGCAAAATAAACATCTTCAAATTTCACATCACCCTTTACATCTGTCAGTTCATCCTTTAATTCTTCCATTGGTTCTAGTTGCAATAAATCAAATATATGGGTAGCAGAAGCATATGATTGCTCTAATTCTCCAAATCTTGTCACTACTGTATTTATATTATTAAAAATTTTACTTACATAATCTATGGCTATATACATACTGCCCACAGTAACAGCATAAATTCCTGTTATCCTGCCCACTCCAAAGTATAAAAGGACTATGATTGTTCCAACATAGCCAAGAATATCAATTGCCCTATATCCTCCATAACTTCTAACCTTAGTGATTTCTAGATTAGTATCAAATATATTGTCATTTATATTATCAAACTCATCTTTTATATAATTTTCCTTGTTAAATGCTTTGATTATCTCCATATTTTGTATGTTTTCATTAATACTTGAATTTATATCACCTACATAACTACGATTTAATGTTGTATATTTTGCAGTTTTATATCTTAAATCTTTAAATATAATGTGTATTATAGGTACAAGTATCAACAACATTATTCCTACAGGGAAGTTTGTTACAAGAATCATTCCATATATGCTCACAATCATTATGGTGGAAGTTGTCATATCTGCTAATATAAGTTGAAACATCATCTTTAATTTACTTGTATCATTTGTAATTCTAGATACTATGCTTCCTGAAGGTAGATTATCAAAGTATGATATAGGAAGCTTTGTTATATGTTCATAAACATCTTTTTGTACACTGAATGCAATATTATTTGCTGCTTTTTCAAAGGATATAAGTGCCAAATTGCTAAACAATCCACTAAAAAGATAGACAAATAAATAAACTACAAGTAGCTTTATAATAGATATAAAACCTGCACTTTCTAAATCTAATTTTATATAATTATTTAATATAAAACCAATAATTAAAGGTCCTATAATTTCCATAGCTGTACGCACTAGGGAAAGTAAGAGTCCACTTAATAAAGGTTTTTTTTCATTTTTTGCATAATGCTTTAGTTTTTTTGTTACTAATTCATTTCTTATATTATTCTTCATCAAATTGACTCCTTGCTGATTGATTTTCATATTGTTTAGAATACCACTTTCCTTCTTTAATTAGTTCATCATGTGTACCCTTTTCTACTATTTTACCTTTATCTAAGACAATTATTTCATCAAGGTCTTTAACTTGACTTATCCTATGACTGGAGACAATCATAGTTTTTCCTTCTTTGATCTTGTTTATATTATTTATAATATTCTTTTCTGTACTACCATCAACTGCACTCATAGCATCATCTAATATTAAAATATCAGGATTCTTTAGAAATGCTCTTGCTATACCAATTCTTTGTTTTTGTCCCCCTGAAAGGGAAATACCCTGCTCACCACAAAGTGTATCTAATCCTTTAGGAAATATTTTTAAATCCTTTTCAAAATCAGCAAGTCTAATTGCTCTCATTATCTCTTCATCGCTAGCATGTGGCTTAGAAAGTTTTATATTATCTTTAATGCTCTTTGAAAATATCATATATTTTTGTGGTACATAGCCAATTGCCTCTCTTATACTTGAAATAGTATATTTATTAATCCTATCTCCATTAATATATATGCTATTTGTCCTCATTGAATATAGATGTAGCAGCTGTTTTGCAAGAGTAGATTTACCAGAGCCTGTCTTACCTATTACTCCTAGAGATTTGCCCTTATCAATTTTAATATTTAAATCCTTTAACACATTTTCTTCAGATGAAGGATATTTGAAACTATGATTTATAAATTCTATATCAGGATTAACTGATAAATCTACAGCTCCTTCATTATCTTTTATATCTTCTTCATAGTCTAGCACCTCTTGAACCCTATCCATTGAAGCGTTAGCTTGTTGTTTTAAATTAATGAAATTACCAAATGCATGCATTGGCCATACAAGCATATTTAAATAATAGGTAAAAGAAATTAATTGACCTATAGAAATTTCTCCATTTGAAATCAAAATAGAACCATAGCCTATACCTATAATAAATGTAAATGCAGGTATGATTCTTTGAACTGGAGTTAGTAGAGCTTGATATTTTACAACATCCATATTTCTATCTAATAAATTCCTTCCACTTTCTTCAAATTTATTTCGTCTAGATTTTTGAAGATTAAACACACGAATAACTCTTATACCTTCTATATCCTCTAACACATTCGTATTTAGTTTGTCAAAAGCTCTTTGTACTTCATACCATCTTATAAGAATTTTATCTCCAATTAATATACTAAGATATGCCAAAATTGGAAGAGGTATTATTGCAGCCAAAGTTAATTTAACATCAACCACTACCATCATCATTATAATTATGATTATAGGAAATACTGTGGAATCAAATAAACTTAATGTACCAATGCCAGCTACATTGCTAATGCTAACCACATCATTTGTGGATTTCCCCATAAGAGATCCTGTAGAGTGCTTTTCAAAAAACTTAAGAGATTGTCCTAAGAACTTTTTCATAAGATTATCTCTAGTTTTAAAATCTATCTCATTTCCAGCTCTAAAAGTGAAATAGCTCCATCCCATAGCAAAGAAATATTTTATAACTATAACCAATAAATCTAAGGCTAAAATAATTAAAAATGCATTTAATTCAATTGAATCCTCAAATATCATATCTGTTAATCTACCCGTTATATAGGGCGGTATCAATCCAACTACATTACTTAAAATTAAAAAGACAACTGCTAAAATATATTTATTTTTATAGTATGAAATAAACCACCAAAATTTTTTGAACATAAATCCTCCTTTTAACTAAAATTCCCTCAAATATATATTTGAGGGAATTTTTATACACCTATATATTATTTTTAAACTACTTTAATATCTAATTTTTAATAATTCTTAGCTTCTTCTCTAGTTAGCCAAAAATGAATGCCTGTAGTAGAGTCTCTCCACCTATCATCATTAAAATTTTTTACCTCAACCCATTGACCCACACGATAAATGAAATTATCATCTACCAGGGATGAAGCTTCCATATAATTTTTTTCATAGTCAAAACTTTTAATACTAAGAACCTTTGCCTTATTGCACCTACAAGAAGGTAAGGTAGCTGAAGTACGTTTTGCATCTTTTGGTATTAGAAGTTGTACTAATCTATTATCAAAACATTTCTTATATCCAAGGAAAGCTCCTTGTTCTGGACAATGCATGTGAAACCATTTAGTATCATCATTAAAAATAATATCATCTAATTTTGCATTTTCTAATATAGCACCATATAGATTTGAACCTTCAATATTACAGGCAGTCATGTCTGCATATCTAAGTGCTGCACATTCTAAATTCGCATATTTAAAATTAGTCTTATAAAAACTACATTTATCAAATAAGACATTAAAGACACCGCTATTTTCCAGATTTGCTTTATCAAACTTCACCCTATGAAATGTACTTAACGAAAAATCAATATTTGATAAGTCCCAGCCTGTAAGGTCCATATGAGAAAGTTCTATTTCTTTTAGCATAAGTCTTTCTCTATCTTTTCTATTCTTTAATATATCTTTAAATTCATCCTTTGATAATTTACGCATGACATTTCCTCCCTCTGAAATCTCCAAATATCATACAATATCTTCTTCTCCTTCATTATAACAGAATATATAAATATTTTCATTTTCTTTACTATAAATATATATGAGTAAATTTCATAACTATCTTTATATTTTTTCAGGAATTAAAGAAATAACTTTTTTATATATAAGTCTAAGAAAGACTACATTTAAAATCAAAGCTAATATTTCTGCAATAGGATAAGACCACCAAATAAGATTTACATCTCCAAAGAGTGATAAAATATAAGCTGCTGGTAATAAGATCACTAACTGCCTTAATACTTCACCAATTAAGCTTAAAATTCCATTTCCAAAAGCTTGATATACAGAACTAGATACAATATTAAATCCTGCTAATATATAACTTAAACTAATGATTCTTAGTGCCGGTAAGCCAATTTTAATCATCTCTTTGGAAGCACTAAATAAAGATAATAATTGAGCAGGGAGAAGTTGAATCACAATTAAACCAATAAACATGACAACTACCGCATAAAGAATGCTTAATTTAATAGTTTTGATTAATCTCTCTTTGTTCTTAGCCCCATAATTATAAGCAATAATAGGTATCATTCCATTATTTAAACCAAATACAGGCATAAATACAAAGCTTTGCAATTTATAATAAACTCCAAATACTGCTGTAGCTGTAGAAGAAAACTTGATTAAAATATTGTTTATTCCATATGTTGTAATAGAAGTAAGCGAAATCATCATAATAGATGGTATTCCTATAGAATAGATTTTTTTAATTATTCTAAATTCTGGTCGGAATTTTCTTATATCTAAACTTACTTCCTTGTTTAATTTTATATTAAAATAAATTCCCAACACTGCTGCTACTATTTGGCCTATTATAGTAGCTACAGCAGCTCCTGCTACTCCCATCTTAGGCAATCCAAAAAGTCCAAATATAAAAATGGGATCTAAAATAATATTGATAATAGCTCCTGTCCCCTGAGTAATCATTGTGTAAAAAGTTTTCCCTGTAGATTGAAGCAATCTCTCAAAAGTAATTTGTATAAATAGTCCTATGGATGCAATAGATATAATTTTTAAATAAGTACTACCATATTTGATGATTTGAGGATCATTAGTTTGACTGGAAAAATAAGTTTCTGAAAATAAAAGGCCAAATAATAAAAATATACTATAACTAAAAAAAGCTAGCAGAACACCATTTTCTGCTACACTATTGGCCTCTTTAAAATTCTTTGATCCTAAACTTCTAGATAATAATGCATTTATTCCAACTCCAGTTCCTACAGCTACTGCAATCATGAGATTTTGTATTGGAAAAGCCAATGAAACTGCCGTCAATGCATCTTCATTTATTCTGGCAACAAAAATACTATCTACTACATTATATAAAGCCTGTATCAACATTGAAATCATAATAGGCACAGACATATTTATTAGAAGTTTTCTTATGGGCATAACTCCCATTTTATTTTCTTGTACTTGCAATTCTTTCACTCCTTTTATTATATGAAAATTAATCACTAAACTACTATTATATACCTTTTAAGAGAAAATACATAGACTATTAATAAAATGCAATAATTATAAGTTTTATATGCTATAGATCATTTTTAATACATAAAAAAGAGGCTAAGTATATAGATCTTATCTTTGATCTAAAACTTAACATCTTTATCTTTTATAAAATTCATCATAGAAACTTATAATATCCACTCTTTTTTTAGTTGCCATAATCCTGCCTGCACACTTTTTACATTTTTTATATTTCCTTGCTTTATATCTTCGTGATGACGAAATAGTCTTTTCCAACTATCCTGAACCTGAGCTTTTAAATCAGGGTAAAAATTTGTGAGGATTATATCTTTCTCTTTATTAATTCCACGTTCAACAAGCATCTGTTGGAATTGTTCTTCATCTTCTTCCGTCTCACCAATATATCGTAGGCAAAGTATTTTATTCCAATCATACATGTCAAAAAATATAACTTCATCTCTTGGGACCTTTAATTTCAACAGTTTATCACCTGTTGATTGATCCACACTATCTAGGTCTTTTACGGCCCAATAAGGATATTGCGCACCTTCTGGTTTTGGAACATATTTTTCTGCTTCCTTAACAAACCAATCATAAGCAGCTACAAAAATTAAAGCACTTTCTTCATATTTTTTTACCACATATCTCCTTTTAGAAAAACAAACTCCACTGTTTTCAAGAGTATTAACTACCAGCTCTGATTGAGGAGAATAAAGTATTATCTTATTATCTGTCTTACCCATTCTTTTCTAACCTCCCATATATTTCCATATTTTTGATCATTACCAAGTATAATAGAATCATCAAACAATCGACTCCAGCTATCAATGATTTTTCTTTTTATCTGAGGATAAAATTGAGACATATATGCTTTAGTGTCACTATGTACACCATATTTTTCTAAAATTTGTCTGTGTATTTTAGCATCTTGTTTGTCTTTTGGAATATAAGAATAATTTAGCATAGTGCCCCATTTATCAATATTAATCATAGTAACTAATGATGTATCTACTTTCAGTTTCAATATTACTGTTCCTGGACTAGGAAGCATAGTTGTATTCTTTTTAAGAGATACCCATATAGGATATTCTGCATCATGTGGTTTTTTAGATGCATTAGGGGTATTATTCACCAGCCAATCATAAACCTCTAATACCAAATATGCGTGTTTATCTAAGTCTTTCAAAATATATTCTTTTTTAGCAATATATCTACCAGTCTTTTCAAGCTCTTTAACAACATTTTCATTCTGCTTTGTCCATACTATAATTTCATCCATCGTCTTTACCTTCTTTCATATACAAGAAATCTTATACCTTTCATACTCATTAAAAATATAATCTCTATACCTTATCTTTTAGAAATATTATCTATTGCAACAGCTATGAGAAGAACTAGGCCTTTTACAACTGTTTGAAAATAATTGCCCACACCTAATAGGATCATTCCATTGGAGAGTATGGCTATTATGAGTAGGCCTATAACTACTCCTTGAAGCTTGCCTTCTCCTCCATTTACACTTATACCACCTAAAACTACTGCTGTTACAACATCAAACTCTAATCCACTCCCAAGGCTTGGAAGGGCGCTACTTACTCTTGAGAGCATAACTACTGAAGCTAAAGCTGATAGTAGTCCTGATGTAATATAAGTCATATATTTTATTTTTTTGACATTTACTCCAGATAAAACTGAAGCCTTTTCATTGGCACCTATGCCATAGAGGTATCTCCCGTATCTGGTATTATTTAATACAAAAAACCCAAAGATATATACTAATACAAGAATTATTATTGGGACAGGTACTTTAAATATATATCCTTGACCTATAAAGGAAAATTTATCGGGAAATCCAAATATCCCCTTGCCTGCTGTTATTATATAGGTAATACCACTGTATATAGTCATAGTTCCAAGAGTAGTTATAAGTGGAGAGATTCTTATTTCATTTATTAAAAATCCATTTAAAAGTCCAAGTATCATACCTACAACAAATGTAATCATTATAGCTAAGGCCACATTCACTCCAGAAACCATAAGCTTTGCCAAGACAACCGCACAAAGACCTAGCATAGAACCAACTGATAGGTCTATTCCACCTGTTAATATGACCATAGTCATACTCACAGTTACAATTCCAACTACTGCTACTTGTCTTAAGACCTTTGTCAAATTTCCTGCAGTGAAAAAATATGGGCTGCTAAATGATAATGCCACAAATAATACTATTAGAAATACCAATATTCCATATGTGAAAATTCCACTTCTCTTAATTTTATCCATTTTTATTCTCCTTTAGCAAACTTGATGAATCTTTAAAGATTTTCTCTGCAGTTATTTCCTTGGAATTATATTCTGAGGCTAGCATCCCATTACTCATTACAATGACTCTATCTGTTATATTCATTATTTCCTCATTTTCTGAAGATATTAGTATAATGGATTTTCCCTCTTTGACTAAATTCCTTAGTATAGTGTATATCTCTTCTTTAGAGCCTACATCTATTCCACGGGTAGGTTCATCAAATATAAATATAGCTGCATCTGAAAGTAACCACTTGGCAATAACTAACTTTTGCTGATTTCCCCCACTTAAATTTAGGACTTTTTCATCTAATGAAGAGTATTTGACATTTAGTTTTTCTAAAATCTCCTCTACAATCTGCTTTTCCTTTACTTTATCTATAATTCCATTTTTACTTATATTTTTAAGAGAAGAGTAAGTCACATTTTCTAGTACTGATAAATCAAGCATGAGACCTAGACTTTTTCTATCTTCTGTTATAAATGCTATGTCTTCTTCTACAGCATTTTTAGGACCATGAATTTGCTTTAATTTACCATTTATAAAGATTTCTCCAAAAGTAATCCTATCCATTCCAAATATAGCTTCTGCAAGCTCAGTTCTTCCAGAACCTATAAGACCTGCAATTCCAAGTATTTCACCTTCTAATAGATGAAATGATATATTTTTTATCTTATCTGTACTTATATTCTTAAGTTCAAGTACCTTTTCTTTCTTAATTGTTTTTTCTTTACCTCGTTTGCTTCTTGAAAGTTCTCTTCCAACCATAAGCTTTATTATGCTTTTTTCATCAAATTCGTATGCAGCTTTAGTATCTATTAATTTTCCATCTCTTAATACTGTAATAGTATCTGAAATCTTAAGTACTTCATCTAGTCTATGTGATATGTATATGATGCTTATACCTCTTTTTTTAAGTTTTTCTATTATAGCAAAGAGTTTTTCTATTTCTATATTAGTTAAAGAAGCTGTAGGCTCATCTAATATTAATACTTCAACGTCTTTTACGAGTGCTTTTGCTATCTCTACTAATTGCTGATTTCCAATACCTATATCTTTCACTTTAGTTTTAGGTGATACATTTAATCCTACTTGTTTGAGTAGTTTATTCGCTTTTCCTCTCATATATTTTTTATCTAATACTTTTCCTTTTACCTTCTCATGTCCATAAAATATATTGTCACATACTGAAAGAGTGGGTATCATATTTAATTCTTGATACACAGGTATAATTCCTATATTCAAACTCTTTATAGGAGTATTGTTTTCCAGCTCCTCCCCTTTATAATAGATTTTTCCCGAGCTTTTATCTATAGCGCCTGTTAACAGTTTTATAAGAGTAGATTTGCCAGCACCGTTTTCTCCTACTAGAGCATGTATTTTTCCTTTTTCAAATTCTATATTTACATCCCTTAGAGCTATTACTCCTGGATATCCTTTTCTAATATTTTCTAATCTCAATATATAGTCTTTCATCTGATCCTCCAAATTATAAATTATTATAAATTAACCTCCATTTAAATGGAGGTTAATTTGTTATTTATCTAAGAATTTATCTACATTTTCCTCTGTCACTTTTGTAACTGGAAATTCTATTATCTCTTCTATTGGTCCTTCTTCTAATACTTTTTTAGCAGTTTCTATGATAACTTTTCCACTTTCAAAAGGTGCTATATCTATAGTACCTCTGTATATTCCGCCTTCTTTTATCTTTAATAGGGCTTCTTCTATAGCATCAAAACCAACTAAAGCTACATCTTCTCCTTCTTTTCCTGCAGCCTTCATAGCTTGATAGGCTCCAAGAACCGAGTCATCGTTTACTCCAAGTACTACATTTAAATCTGGATGAGACTGCAAAAGTGTTTCTATAGCATTTAAGCCAAGCTCTCTTGTACTGGCATCTGGTTCTGCAACTATTTCTGCATCTGGAGCTAGAGAAAGTAATCCTTCTTTTTGTCCTTTTGTTCTCTCAAGAGCAGCTGGTATTGTTGATAATTGAAGTATTGCAACTTTTGCCTTTCCATCTAAATTATCCCTTATATATTCACCTGCTATTTCACCTGCTTGAAAACCATTGTCATATTCTATAGAACCTATAAATGCATCAGGATTTTCTACTGGTGCATTTGCAGCTATAACTTTTATACCAGCATCTTTTGCTTCTTTGACCTTAGAATTTAATGCCTGTGAATTATTGGCACTTAATATAATGGCATCTACTTGCTGGGTTATAAGGTCTTCCATAGCTTTTATCTGAGGTTCCACTTCATTTTTTCCATCATGAATACTAAGATCTATGTTTAATTCCTCAGCTTTTTCTTTCATTCCATCTGTTAGTCTTACAAAATATGGATTACCAAGATCCATAGTGATATATCCCATCCTAAGCTCTTCATCTGTATCCACTGAAGAGTCCTCATTTGTATCTTGACTACATGCTATTAGGCTAAGTAAAACTACACATATAATCATAAGTAAAATTTTCTTTTTCATATTGTCATTCCTTCCTTTGTGTTTAATTTTATATTACCCAATTGTTGTACTTATGAAATTTTCATCTATAATATTACTAAATTGCAGATGTTTGAGAGAGAAAATTTGTCACCAATAAAATTTAAGGTGGCAAGAGGGTGGCAAAATGTAGTATTTATTTAGCTAATAGAACCACTATTCTTTAACTCTTAATCCAATAAGGATAACCATAGTTTTTCAGACTCTATCACAAGTCTTGATACCAGTTCTATGAATGGCCCATAATTCATAGTTGTATGTGCCAGGTCGATAACATCATAATATCTTGCACGCTCCTCATTCTTTATAATAATTGGAGGGTATCCATTCTTCATGAGTTCAAAGTTAAGTAGCAGTCTTGAAGTTCTTCCATTTCCATCTATAAACGGATGAATTTTTACAAACTCCCCATGCAACAATGTTGCTCTCACAACAGGATGAAACTCTTCCCATTCACTCTGATACTCTGCTATAAGTTTTTGCATCAAATCTCCAATTTCATAGTGCTTCGGTGGAATATGTTTTGCTCCACTAATTACAACATTTTCAGTACGATATTTTCCAGCATTGTTATTATCAATTTCTTTTAAAATCAAGGCATGAATGTTCTTGATATTCCATTCAGAAAGAGGCTCCTTATTAGCAATTAAATCTTCAACAAAAAGGATAGCCTCACGATGGTTAATAGCTTCTAGATGTTCCACCATACTTTTTCCACCAATTGTAATTCCTTCAAGAACAACTTTGGTCTCTGACAATGTAAGAGTATTCCCCTCTATGGCATTGCTATTATATGTCCACTCAACAATGAGTTTCTCCTGCAGCGAATTGGCAAGTCCTTTGGAAAAAGGTCTGTGCTTGTTTATAGCTTCCTTAAGTGAATCTATATAACTAAAATCAAATTCCAATCCAATGTAGTTCTTCTTACTTGTTTCCCTTGCGTCCGCAGGCTTAACAGCATCTATTGGAATAGACCAGCTTCGTCCAATTTTTATTGCTCCTTCTATACGCCCCTCATTACAAAGCACTCGGATTCTACGGTCACTTATTCCCCATTTTTCACTTGCTTCTTTTGTACTTATATACTTCATAAATATCACCCTACAAACATTTTATACCGTTGTCGGAACAATGTCAAGGTTGTTCCGACAACGGTATAACTCATATTTTATTTTCTATACTTTTTACCGAATATTAATCAGAAGAATATGTCTGGATAGGTTACACTTTTGATTGGTATCTACTGACTACTCTGCATACCTAAAGGTGGCAGGTTCTAAATTACTAAAAGATTCTCTATTAAAAATTAATATCTGATTAATAGAACTAACTTACTTTCATTTAGACTTTATTATCTATATTTCAATAGAAATATTAACGATAATTTAAGGCTGGTAGCTCAACCTATATATTAAATTTTTTATTCTATTCCAAAACTTGAAAATAATTTTATATTATTTGTATTTTTTAATCTTTTAATTTCTTCATCTTGCAAATTTAGAAATCTTTCAAAATTTTTATTACACTTATTTCTATCTGCTTCTTTTAAATTATCTTTACTATTCATTATTAAAAATGCACTATATAAATCTCTTTGTACTCTTTTATTATTTATACTTTTCCATCTAGTAGATAATGATACTTTTTTATAATCATCTGTATAATGATTATACTGGCTTGCTTTAAATTTCCATGTATCAATATATTTTATTTCTTTACCAATATAGTTTAATTTTCTCTCTAATATATTAAAAAACTTACTCGGCGCCTTACTTCCTATAGACTTACCAAATCTCTTCTTTCTTTTAAACCTACCGGTTTTTTCTGATATATTCGTTTCTTTTACTCTTTTTGCTAGTGCCTTAAAATCTGTTTTCTCTACAAATACATCACTTCCAAGAGTTAAGATATGATTGGCTAGTCTATTATGTTCTATTTTTCTTATTTCATTTAACTTTCGGTTTAGTTCTTTTAATATAAATAAATTTCTCATATAGTTATTAGACTTAATCCATTTATCTTTATTACCTTTTTTTATAGTTCCATCTTCATTATATTTATTAGGATTAGTACTTCTTTTTGATCTATCTAGTCTTCTTTGTATAACTCTAATTTCTTTATCTATAGTATCCACCGAAGGTGCTAGTTCTTCTAACTTAACCTCTCTATCAGATACATATGCAATACTTCTTAAAGAAGGATCTATTCCTACTTTAGATTCACCAAACTTTCTAATCACTTTTCCTTCCTTACTTTTTTTAACTGGAGGAAAACCTGATAATACTAATTGAAGATAATATTTATATTTACCTTTAATTATTTTTCTAACTATTCTACAGTATTTTATTCTATCATTTAAAGCTTCTTTAACATATTCATCATTATGTCTTATATTAACTTCTAAATCTAGACCATTCCACATTAAATGATTGTCTCTATATCTTATACCAGAAGTATTATTTTTACCTTCAAGAGAATTTAATTCTCCATATTTTTTAAAATATACCTTTTTACCATCCCCAAATATATATTTTTCTAAAGCTAACCATGCTCTTGTAGCTATCTTTTGAGCAGTATTTATATCTATTACTTTAAAATATCTTTTCATTGGGGCAATAAAATCATGAAGAGAATATTCAGTTACTCCATAATCTTTTCTTAATTGATTTAATTTTTTATTTATTTCTGTTCTTTTTCTCTTTAATTTCTTGTTTAACTTAATATCTTTATTTATTTTGATTAATTCATTTAATAAAGATTTATATTTTCTTGTTCTTTTAAGATGATTATATCTTTTCAATCCTTCTCCTAAGACAGCATTATACATTTTTCTACTTATTTCAAAGCTCTTATTTAAAACATCTTCTTCGTAAATTTCTGTATTTAATCTAAGTTCTAAAATATATGTAGGATTCTTTTTCCTTTTCAAAATATAATCACCTCACATAAAATTATTTATCTTTTTGTTCTTCAATATACTTTTTCACAACTTCTAAAGATACACTACCTACGGTAGAAATAAAAGAGCTTCTAGTCCAAAGGGAGGGGAGTTTACTTTTTAATTCTTTAAATTCACTTCTTAAAATATTTGAAGATCTTCCCTTTAATTTATTAATACAGTTCATAATACCAAATCTAGGATTGCAATCTATTAATAAATGCACATGATCTGGCATTACCTCCATTTCTACAATAGTAAAATCATGTTCTTCAGCTACTTTTATAAAGATTTCTTTTAATCTTTTATCAATATCATTAATTAAAACCGTTCTTCTATACTTAGGACAAAAGATAACATGATATTGACAGCTAAAAGTTAAATGACTTGCTTTTTTATAACTTTTACTAATATTTTTTATTTCCATATTCACCACCTACTATAATTATACACTAAAACTAATTGATTTAATAGATATAATATAAATATATATTAAATATTTAAATAAAAAGCTGCAATTCCTCTCCACATTT
>NZ_JBQCYD010000045.1:0-4069 GCF_052088025.1 Senegalia sp. (in: firmicutes)
ATTAGGACATAATCATAAATGTTATAATAGGACATTATCATATGTTGATCAGACTTATAGTAGGAGCTGGCATATTTTAATTGAGAACAAATAAGATATATAGTATAATATAACAGGGAGCTTAAGCTCCCTGTTATATTATTTTAGAGGGGGGATTATCTTGCGATTTATGCCTATATCATTTGTTAAAGAAGGGACAATTTTAGGAAAAGACATTTATAACGAAAAAGGAAAAACGCTACTCTCAAGAGGCACAGAACTTTCTAAAGGCTATATAAATAGAATCAAAGCTTTAGGGATTTATTCAATTTATATAATGGATGAATATTCTGATCAAGAACTTAGCGATGTAATCTCACCACAAATAAGAAGTAAGGCTATGATAAAAATAAAAGAAACATATGATACTTTTGAAAAAGATTATAATAAAAATAAAGATTACAATAAAAAAGCTATAAATCGTGCAAATAAAAATGTAACTAATATAGCAAATTTAGCAGAAGATTTGTTAGATGATATCTTAGCTCAAAAAGATGTTATGGTAAATCTTGTAGATATTAAAAGCACTGATAATTATACATATCAACATTGTTTAAATGTTTCTATACTCTCTATAATATTAGGTTTGGAAGTCGGTTTAAAGAAGGAACATTTAAAATACTTAGCTATAGGTTCATTACTTCATGATATAGGAAAAACTCTAACTCCTAAAGAAATATTGAACAAAGAAGGACCTCTTACAGATAAGGAATTTAGTAAAATGAAAAAGCATACTTTAGACGGTTATGAATATCTTAAGATGAGCAATGATATCCCTTCCCCAGCAAGAATAATAGCCTTAGAACATCATGAAAAAATAGATGGTTCAGGATATCCTAGAGGTTTAAAGGAAGATAAGATATATTTCTTATCTAAAATAGTTGCAATTTGTGATGTATATGATGCATTAACTTCTGATAGGCCATATAGACCCGCTATGAGCCCTAATGATGCCTTAGAATTTTTATATGCTAATTGTACAAAACATTTTGATATACGCTTAGTAAAAAAGTTTTCTAATAGAATAATACCTTATCCAATAGGAACTATGGTACAATTAAGTGATAAAAACATAGGAGTTATAGAGGATATTAATACCGGATTTCCATTGAGACCAAAAATAAAAATTTTATCAAATAATTGTATTATAGATTTACTTAAAGAAAAAAATTTAGTTATAGAACATGTAATATATGACAAAGATGAGGCCTATGCATAGGCCTCATCTTTGTTCTTATCAAATATTACTTTTCCATCTTTAATTACTTTTTCTACAGTACTTACTCCTATATGATAAGGAATATAATTATATGTTGGAAATTCATGTATTAAAATATCTGCTTTTTTACCTTCATCAATACTGCCTATTTCTTTGGCTCTATCTATGGCAGCTGCTGCATTTATTGTAAGTGCATTTATTGTCTCTTCTATACTCATATTCATATAAAGAGTTGCTAGTGCTATTATAAGGGGTATAGACTCAGTAAAACAGCTTCCAGGATTCATATCTGTTGCTAATGCTACAGCACATCCAGAATCTATTATATATCTTGCCCTTGCATATTCTTCTTTAAGGCTAAATGCTGTCCCAGGTAGTAAGGTAGCTACTACATCTTCTTTGGCCATTAATTTTATACCTTCATCTGATGCACGAAGTAAATGATCTGCAGATATAGCACCTATTTCTGCAGCTAATTCTGCTCCACCGATTCTAACTATTTCATCTGCATGTAATTTTGATTTTAGTCCTAGTTTTTGTGCAGCTTTTAAGAGCTTTCTAGATTCTTCTACTGAAAACACATTCTTTTCACAAAATACATCACAAAATTCTGCTAGATTATTATTTGTAACTTCTGGAAGTACAGTTTCTATTATGAAGTCTATAAATTCATCTGCTCTTCCTTTATATTCAGGTGGCACCGCATGAGCACCTAAAAAAGTCTTTGAAATATCCATAGGATGTATTTCATCTAATCTTTTCATGGCTTTAAGTTGTTTTATTTCAGTGTCTAAATCTAGTCCATAACCACTCTTTGATTCTACTGATGTAACACCAAAGGAAACCATAGAGTCAAGTCTTTTAAGTCCTGATTCTACAAGCTCATCTAAGGAAGCTTTTTTGGTTGCATTAGTAGTACTTTGTATTCCCCCACCTTGTTTCATTATTTCCATATAGCTTGCACCTGCTAGTCTCATATTATATTCATCTGCCCTATATCCTCCAAAAACTAAATGAGTATGGGAATCTATAAATCCAGGTGTAATACATTTATTTTTGGCATTTATTACTTTGTAGTCTTTTTCTTTGATATTCTTTAATATATCATTTGTCTTACCTACTTTTTTAATAATATTATCATGAATTATTATAGAAGCATCTGTAATGACATGAAGCTCTTTCATATCTTTTCCTTTTTTTTGCTTGTTACCACTGCATGTAACTATTTGATTAGCATTTTTAATCAATACTTTATTTGCCACTTTATACCACCCTTTCGTTTTTCTATTATACCCCTATTATACAAAATTCATCTACTAAAGTACAGATTCTTTAATATTTATTTGATTTTATGTTTAATTATGAATTTTTGGGGCAAATAAATAGTTAGTATTGTTTTTTATATGTGTTAAAGTCCTAATAAAAAGCATAACATAAAAAAAGGAGAGATTTATATGGATGAGCCCAACTTATCACCAAAGAAATATTCACTATCAAGTTATTTGCAATTTATAATCCCATCAATTATTGGAGTATTAATTCTCATGGTACCTTTTCAGTATCAAGGTGAAACTACAATAGTTGTAGCATTACTTGCAAGTAAATTAACATCTGCAACAGCAAATATTTTACCTGCTATAGTATTAATATTTATTACTATTACCGGAATTATAACACTACTTCACAAGTTATTTAAACCATCATTTATAGAAGACAATGAATTTTTAAAAGGAATTTTTGATGTTTCTATATTTTGGGTGCTTACACGTTTAGTAGGTATGGTGCTTGGATTTTTAGTTTATTTTAATATTGGACCAGAATGGATTTATTCAGAATTTACAGGAGGACTAATTTTATATGACTTAATCCTTACATTATTTTCAATGTTCTTATTTGCAGGATTTCTACTACCCTTCCTTACTGATTTTGGACTACTTGAATTTGTAGGATCTATTTTAACACCACTAATGAGACCTGTATTCACACTTCCAGGACGTTCTTCTATTGATTGTATTGCTTCATGGGTAGGAGATGGTACAATAGGTGTAACACTTACTAACAGACAGTATCAGCAGGGTTATTATACAGCTAGAGAGCATCTGTTATAGCTACTACATTTTCAGCAGTATCGATTACCTTTTCACTTGTAGTTTTAAGCCAAGTAGATCTTATGGAGTATTTTGGCATATATTACTTAACTATAATAATATGTGGAGTTGTAGCAGCTTTGATTTTGCCAAAAATCCCGCCTTTATCTAGAAAAAAAGATGTTTATTATACTGAAAATAAAATGGATACTGGAGAAGATATTCCAGAAGGATTTACTACTATACAATGGGGAACTAAACTTGCCATTGAAAAGGCCAAAAAAACAGGTAATCCTAAAGATTTTGTTATAAATGGTACAAAAATAGTTTTTGATATGTGGCTTGGAGTACTTCCTGCTATAATGGCATTTGGTACTATAGCTCTTATAGTTGCTGAAAACACTCAATTGTTTGTATGGTTAGGAACACCTTTTATACCTATTTTAAATCTATTTAATGTACCTTTTGCTACTGAAGCTGCTCAAACTATGGTGGTTGGATTTGCAGATATGTTCTTACCTTCAGTTATAGGTGCAAGTATACCAAGTGAAATGACTAGATTTATAATAGCTACACTTTCTGTAACTCAATTAGTATATCTATCTGAAGCAGGAGCAGTAATACTTGGAGCTAAGATTCCAGTAGGCTTAAAAGATTTGTTTTTCATTTTTATAGAAAGAACTCTTGTGACTCTACCTATAATAATATTAGTTGCTCACATCAT
>NZ_JBQCYD010000045.1:4169-19576 GCF_052088025.1 Senegalia sp. (in: firmicutes)
CATTTTTTATATTAATATCTATATATTGCTGCTATTTTTTCTCCTCCAGGTACTTGGCCGGAATTTACGCCATATACTTTTCCACCATTTAATATGGTTTGCATTGCTGCATAATTTAACAATTCAATAGCTTCTTCTTCATTTTCTTCTTCTATCAAATTAGCTTTGTTGAATTTAGGATGAAATTGACCCCATAATTTGTCTGTAAGAGAAACAAATAATATATCTACTTTCCCAAAATGTGCAGCTGGTACAATTTCTCTAATATCTTTAGAAGACTTCCCTGTTCCTTCTAATTCTTTGAAATTACCTTGGTCTGATTTTTGCTTTTCTTTAAAAATAGGCTCCATTTCTTTCCATGCTTCTTTGTGAAGTTCTTTATCTGATTTTCTATCTAGATTACCAGATATATATCTGTCAACTAAATTATTGTATTTATTTGCTTCTTTATATATTGGGAAGAGATAATCAACTCCTGCAAATATTAACGGTATATTTTCTTCTTCTATTTGATTTCTAATACCTTTATCTAGTAGTTGGAAGAATCTAAGAATTTGATTTTTCTCATCTTCATCACCATCACCTGTACCATGATAAATAGGTGAATCTGAACCCATATTTCTGTTGCTCATAGTATTATGCTGAAGTTCTTTTTCAAAATCATCATATTTCATTGCCTCATCTAAACTAAGAGGAGTATCTTTAAGTATGATTTTACTTATACTATCTCTTGTAGCTTGGAATAATCTCACATCATTTTTACTTGCTGAAAGTATGAAAAATGTTCCATCTCCTGTGAATAAAGGTAGTAATGGTTTTATATAAAATTTATCACTTACTACTACTGTCTGTTCAAATTCTATTGGTAATTTATACATTGTAAATGTATCTTTTGTCATAAATAAAACTAATCCATCACTGTGATCTAACCAAAATTCATTTTCATCTACATATTTTTCAGCAGGTTCCAGTATTTCTTCTATTTCCTTTTTATCTAATTTTTGTTCTTCTAATTTATTACTAGCATCCCTTAGAGCATTTTTTAATTTAATTTGTCCTTGTTTAGCTTCAATTCTTGCATCTACTGTCGGTATATAAATTGATACCATATGTTTTTCTTTTTTCTCAATAAGATTTCTCAATTGTTCTTTTTTCATAATATCCATAATATAACCTCCATTTAATATTGTCTTATATATATTTTCATACCCTAGAAATTTTAATATAAAACAATTAAAATAGTTCCTTGCTTAATATTTGTATATTAAATAAGGAACTATCTTCATTTATAGTGTCTCTTGTACCATTTATATTTATACTCTTTTATTAATATTTTAGATTTTTTTCCTTCCCATAATAAGTGATATTACAAATAATATTAGGAATATGAAAAATAACACCTTTGCTATACTTGCTGCGGCTTCTACTATTCCAAAGAAACCAAATATTCCTGCTACTAATGCAATAATTAGAAATATCACTGTCCATTTTAACATTTTTTTCACCTCTTTTAAATTTTTGAATTTTTAATTATCTTCTATTAATTCATTTATATCCCGACAGAAAACTTTTAAACAATTTCAATAATTATGTTAGTTATGAGCATTATTTGGTTATATATATATATATATAATATGAGTATAAATAAGTAAAGAAGAGGTGAAATAAATGAAACCAAAGAAATTCAATTTAATGGGTTTTATAGGCAGCATGAAGTATAGAATGAAGGAAGATGAGGTCCCGGCACTTGGTGCTCAACTTACATATTATTTGATATTATCATTCTTTCCATTTTTAATATTTTTACTTACACTTTTAAGTCATACTTCAATTTCAACTGCCGATGTTATGAGGAATTTATCTGAGGTATTGCCAGATCAATCATTTGCTTTGATTTCTGATACCATTGAAGAAGTCTTGCAAAATGGAACTACATCTTTACTTTCCTTTTCTATTATTGGTACCTTATGGTCTGCATCTAATGGAGTTGCAGCACTTATAAAGGGATTAAATAAAGCATATGATCAAGAAGAAAACAGACCATTTTTACTTTTAAGAGGTTTTGCCATATTAATAACTATAGCACTTGTTATTGGTATAATACTTTCTTTTACATTACTAGTATTTGGTCAAGTAATAGGAAATTATATATTTAGTTTCTTTGGCCTTACTAAATATTTTAAAATAATTTGGGAAGCAATAAGATTTATATTTCCTATAATAATGCTTATAGTAGTATTTACTTTGTTTTATAAATATGCCCCTAATAAAAAAAGACTTAAATTTAAAGAAGTTTTTCCAGGTGCAATATTTACCACATCAGCTTGGATAGCTATATCTTTATTATTTTCTTTTTATGTTAATAATTTTGGAAATTACACTAAAACATATGGGAGTCTTGGAGGTATAATTATACTTTTGATTTGGTTATATATAAGTAGTATTATTATCCTTATTGGGGGAGAATTAAATGCAACACTTGCATTTGACAGGATTTCTATAGCAAAACAAATGAATAATAAAAAATAAAATCCTTTACGTAAAGGATTTTATTTTTTATCAAAAATCATATTATAATATCTTTCTAACTTAAAATCTAAATCATTCATAGCAATAAACTTGCTCATTTTTATAGTTTCTTTGCCATTAATAAACAATATAATTGTAGGAGCTACATATATAGTGTATTGTCCCTTTGTTTCTATATTTTTGTTTATATCTATTTCCATACAAACTATTTCAGGATATTTTTCTAATAGCTTTTTTAGCTTTGGACCAAAGCCTAAACAGTTTGATCACATATTATCTGAAAAAAATAATAATGTCATCTTATTTCCATTTATAATTTCTCTTGTTTGTTCAAAAGAGTCTATTTTTTTCACTATATTCACCTCTTCTTTATTAACTATCTTCTATTACATTTTTAACCCATTTTTTTGATACTAAACGTATTATACCTATAGTAGCCTTAACAAACTCTTCAATTGATACTAATGCTACAACAAAATATACTGGTAGATTGAGTAAATGGCCTCCTATAATAGCCATAGGTACTCCTACAAGCCAAACACTTCCAGCCTCTATAAATAAGGAAACTTTAGTATCTCCTCCACCTCTTAATATACCTACTATAAGAGTAGTATTAAATACCTTAAATGTCATAAATATTGCAAATACTATCAATATTTTTTCTACATTTGCTCTTACAATATCTGATACTTCAAAGAAAGATATTATAAAAGGAGAAAACAATACTATCAATATTCCTATTAATATACCAAATAAAGGAGTAATTAAAGCAAATCTTTTAGCATATTCTATAGCCCTATTTTGATCATTTGCTCCAATACTATTTCCTATCATAACAGCTGCAGAACTACCAAGACCCATAGAAATAACCATGAATACTTGCTCCACCGTACTTGATATTTGAACCGATGCAAAGGCTTCAGTACCAATCCTTCCATATACTGCAGAATAAGTTATTACCCCAAGGGACCAAAATGCCTCATTTAATACCACAGGTGTAGCAGTTTTTAATATGCGAAGTATAAATATCTTTGTCAAATCCGTCATTTCACTTATCTTTGCTGCTAGTACTAATCCTTTTTTATAAATAGTTGTTAAAAGTAATGTAAGTTCAATTGATCTTGCAATTAAGGTAGCTATTGCAGCTCCTCTTATGCCAAGCTCAGGAAATCCAAAATTTCCAAAGATAAGCAAATAATTTAATAGAGTATTTACTAATAGGGAGAATCCACTTACAATCATAGGGAGTTTAGCATTTGCTATACTTCTAGATGCAAATGAATATGAAAATGTAATTGCTGTTATTGTATAACTAAAAGCTATTATAAGTAAATATTGCTTTCCAAGCTCTATTACAGAACTATCCTTTGTAAATATACCTAATATAGTTTCTGGAAGGAACAATGCAACAAAGGTAAATATTAATGAAACCAAGGTTCCAGTAATAACAGAAAATCCCAGGGCCCTTCTTATATTAGTAACATCTCTTTTACCCCAATATTGAGATATAAAAATTGATGCTCCACTATTTAAACCAAACATTAGAAGTGAGAAAAAGAAAAACAATTGATTTGCAATACCAACTGAAGCTATAGAAGTTTCACCTAATTTTCCTATCATCACTGTATCTACCATATTTAAGGAGGAAGATATTAAATTTTGAACAGATATGGGTATAGCTATAGATACTAATCTTTTGAAAAACTCCTTATCATTAAATAAATCTTTAAACAAATCATCACCCACTTAATTCTTATATTATATCTATTATAAACTATTTCGAGTCTCTAATCTATCAAATGTTTTATACATATTCTTAAAGTAAGAAAAAGGTAATATAATGCATATTTAAGCCTGCATTATATTACCTTTTCTATACATTTCCACTTCTTTTCTATCAAGATGAAACATACCTTCATTTTCATATAGAGTTAATTTTTTAATCTCTATATTGTGAATCAAATTTTCATCATCAATAAACAGATCATATACATTAGATAAATCTATTTTTTTAGGCCTGTCCTGAAATGAAAATTCTAAAAATAGCTTAGATAACTTTTGAACAACTTGCACATCATATTTGCTAAATATAATATCATCGCAACCTTCACATATAAGCGCACGCACACCATAAAACCTTAATCTATATCTTCCCCAACCAGCACGAACATCTGCGATTCCTTCTTTTAATTCTTCACCACATAAAAAACATCTCAATTTATTGTCCATCTTCTTCTTTCCTCCTCATAATACCATCTACCATTTCCCACACATCTTCTTTGAAATGACACACCGATATAACTAAAGGTGGTATAGCTAGGGCTACAACAGCATAATATCTAGGGTTTTCTGATTTTGGTTGTTGAAATAAAAATTTGATATCTTTACCGTGATATTGCTTCTCTATAGGATCACCAAGTGCTGTACTGCCCTCAACATCTTCAACTTCTATTCCTCTTTGACACATTCTTTCAATAGCATGTTTACTATAATATAGGGATTGTCTTTTAGTAGATTCAATTATATAGTCTTTTTCATTATTAAATTCTTTTTTTAATACTTCTAATTCCATCTAAAGCTCTCCTTTCCTAATACTTAAGTTAATTTTATACTATTATTAGGCTTAATACAAGATTAGAAAATAATTTTTAATTTCTATTATTCACCATATTAATCATAAACACATATAATACATTAGAAATAAAAAATTACTTATATTAATCTTAAAGGAGGTTTTAATATGTCAGAAATTAAATCTTTAAGTAAGGTGTTTAAAGGTATTGATACTGAATTATTATTTTTCTTTTTACTTTTAGTTGTTTTATTTAGTTACAGCAATTATTAAAGGGGGTGAAGTAATGTCTGGATGTAGAAGAGGTATAGGTGGCATAGATTCTGAATTATTATTCTTCTTCTTGCTTTTAGTAGTATTATTTTGTTACTGCTAATTAAATATATAGAAGAATATTAAAGAGGAGCCAATTGGCTCCTCTTTAACTATTTAAATGTATAAACCTAATATCAAGGCTAATATTGTCATTACAAATATCATTAATAAAAATTTCCATACATACTTTAACCATGTACCATATGGAACGCGAGCTATAGCAAGACCTCCCATAACAACAGCAGATGTAGGTGTAACTAAATTAACAATCCCTGAAGCTGATTGATAAGCAGTTATAACTAATGACCTTGCGACATTTGCAAAATCTCCAAGCGGTGCCATAATAGGCATAGATACTGTAGCAAGTCCTGATGTCGATGGTATTAAAAATGATAGTGGTATATAGAATAAATATGTCAAAAGTATAAATGGTATACGACCAGCTTGAGATAAAGTATTTTCTCCAGCATTTAATACTGTAGATGTTATATTACCTGCATCCATTACCACAGTAATACCACGAGATACTCCAACTATTAAAGCAACTCCTAAAAGATCTTTAGTTCCTGATACAAAAGAATCAATAAATTCTTTTTCTCCAAAGTCTTCTTCACCAAAGGCATGTATAAATCCAATCACAATTGCTGAGACTAAAAATAGCGCTGTAAGTTCTGGGAACCACCAACCAAGTGTTGGAATGATTTCAACTCCAAAGTCTTCTAAAGGAAGTACTCCATAAATCATAATAAGAAATGCCAAAGCAAATAATACCAATATAAATTTCCTTTTACCATTTAATTCTGGAAATTCACTTTCATCTTCTTCTCCTATGAAATATTCTTTATTATCTTTCCTTTGATCTATAACTAATGATTTAGATGGATCTTTTTTAATTTTCTTAGCATATCTAATAGTATAAAAGATTGCAAGGACTAAACCAGCTATGAGCATAATAACCCTTAATACAATCCCCTTACCTAGTGCTACATCTGCAAAACCAGCAGCTATACCTGTTGCAAATGGGTTTACTGTAGAACCAAGTACACCAACTCCAGCACCCAGTAATATAACTGAAACTGCAGTAACAGCATCATATCCTGCAGCTATAAATACTGGAATAATAAGAGGATAAAAAGCTATTGTTTCTTCTGCCATACCATAAGTACTTCCTCCTATAGAAAAAAGTGTCATAAGTATAATTATCATCCAATTTTCTCTACCTTTAAAGGTGTTTACTACCTTTGCAATACCAGCATCTATAGCGCCGGTTTTCATTACCACTCCTAAAAATCCTCCAATTACCAATACAAACAACGCTACATCGATAGCATCATAAAAACCTCTAATAGGTGCCATCATTACATCTAGGGGTCCTTGAGGGGTGCTATCTTCTTCTGATACTCTTTCATAAGTTCCTGGAATTGGAGCATCATCTTCTCCTACTTCATATTCACCAGCAGGAACAAACCAAGTTAAAATAGCCACTACTATTATGATTGATACAAGGATTGTGTATGCCGTGGGCATTTTGAATTTCACATTTATCACTCCTTTTATCTTTTTATATATTAGATTATACCCAAGTGTATAAAATATAATCTTTAACAATTAATTTATAATTAAATTTATTAGATTTAAATTACAAAAGTATATATATACAAAAAATAATTTATTTTTAAGGAATGTAGTTTAATTCATCTCATCTTTACTTGATTAGTATCTTTAATTATTCTTGGGATTGGATTTTTATAGATTTATTGTCATCTTGAATATATGGATAAATAAACTTTTTAAGTATAAATATAAACCAAATCATAAGAAATACTCCTTTTAATATGCTACTTATACTTATACTCCACCATACTCCATTAAGTCCTAATATATTTTCATTAGATAATAGCAATGCTGCTGGCACCCTTAGTCCTGTAAGTATTATTCCTACTAAAGATGGTGGTAAGGTTCTTCCAAGGCCGTTAAAGGCCCCTGCAGTAGCTATTTCTATTGTCATAAATAATTGAGATACTCCTAATATCTTTAAATATATTACACCTTCATCTATTACATCCTTTTCACTAAAGAATTGCTTCATTATTATTTCTCCACCAAATATAAGTACTAAAGTGGCAAATATTCCTATTGCTCCAACCATCAAAAGTCCTATGAAATATCCATTTTTTATTCTCTCAAACTTTTTCGATCCATAATTTTGACCTACAAATGCTGAAAGTGCAGATGCAAATCCTCCTGCTGTCATCCAAGATATGGCTTCAATTTGAGAACCTACTTTTTGTACTGCTATAGGTGCAGCACCAAAACCTGCAAGTATTCTAGCAATTAACATAGAAAAGAAAGTAAATAAGCCACTTTGAATAGCTGGAGGAGTACCCATTATAATTATTTTCTTCATATATGAATTTTCTATTTTTTTAAAATTAATATCACTAAATATATCTATTTTCCCTTTTATGCTATATATGAATAAAGATGTTACTATTATCTGTGCTATTACTGTAGCAATGGCAGCACCTTTTACACCTAAACTATCTATAGGACCTAGCCCAAATATAAACAATGGATCTAATATGATATTTGCTAATAATCCTATTATATTAATCTTAAAAGGAGTGGCACTATCTCCACTACCATTAAAGATTGCAGTAAAAACTGGATTAATAAAATAAAAAGGTATTCCTAATGCAATTATTGCCAAATACTGTTTCGCCATTAATATTACATCACTTTCAGGTAAATCAAAAAAACCTATAAGTGCATCTCTAAATATAAATAAGGAAAGAGCATAAAGAATACTAAATATAATATTTAATTGAATAGAACTTCTTATATATCCCTTTGCATCTAAAACATCATCTTTTCCTATAGATTGAGCTACTCCAACTTCTGCTCCAATCTTTGATATAGTTATAAAACTAAAGGCAAACCAAGTGAAAAATCCTGCTGTTCCTACTGCTGCTACAGCATTACTTCCCAATTTTCCTATCCAAAACATATCCGTTATATTATAAGCCATTTGACCAAATGATGTTGCCATAATAGGTAGTGCTAATTTTGTTAAAGCCTTAAAAATATTTCCTTCAGTTAATTTCCCCTTTTCTATCAAAAATTGTTCACCCCTTAGATATAATTTAACTATTATCTAATTATATTGTTTTTGCTCAAATTAAACAATATAATATTGATAATTCTAAAATTATTTAAAAATATTAATTTACGTATTGATAATGATTATCATTAAAACTCTTGGGTATATTAAAAAATAGAAGACAATAGTAATAAAAAATAAAAGGAGGAATTATAAATGAGTTTCAAATTACCAGAATTAGATTATTCATATGATGCCTTAGAACCACATATTGACGCAAGAACAATGGAGATACATCATAGCAAGCACCATCAAGGCTATACAGATAAATTAAATAAAGCATTAAAAGATCAAGGTGATCTTAAAAATAAAGATATAGAAGACATATTATCAAATATAGAGACTCTTCCTAATGATATTAAAACAGCAGTAAGGAATAATGGTGGTGGGTATTATAATCATTTATTGTTTTGGGAAATGATGAGTCCTGATTCTAAAAAGAAACCTGAAGGTGATCTTTTAGAAAAAATAGAAAAAACTTTTGGTAGCTTTGATAAATTCAAGGAAGAATTTACAAATGCAGCTAAAACTAGATTTGGTAGTGGTTGGGCTTGGTTAATCTTAAATAATGGAGATTTAGAAATTACTTCTACACCAAATCAAGATTCTCCACTCATGGAAGGTAAAAAGATATTACTTGGACTAGATGTATGGGAACATGCATATTATCTGAAATATCAAAATAAAAGACCAGATTATATAGAGGCATTTTGGAATGTAATTAATTGGGATTATGTAAGTAAAAGATATGAAAATTTAAAATAAAGTATTCTTTATTATTAGGACTCTAAAAATTAGAGTCCTAATTTTATTTTTATATCTTTAATGTTATAATATATAAGAAATATTTAAAGAGGTGAGGATTATGGATGAATTAAAAGGTGAAGGATGCAAGCAATTAATTCCTGATGAAGATAAAATCCCTTTAAAAGATATAGAAAGGAATATTATAAAGAAATATAGAAAGTCTTTATGGTCCCCCTTTATAAAGGCTATTTATGATTATAAGTTAATAGAAGATGGAGATAAGGTTGCTGTTGCAATATCCGGAGGTAAAGATAGTTTACTTCTTGCTAAATTGTTTCAAGAACTTAAAAATCATGGGAAATTTAATTTTGAGCTTGAATTTTTAGCAATGGATCCAGGCTATCATACAGATATAAGGGAACTACTTATAGAAAATTGCACATACCTTGATATTCCTCTTACAATATTTGAATCTAAAATATTTGAAATAGCTGATAAAAATTCCCGTGAATATCCTTGTTATTTATGTGCACGTATGAGACGAGGAGCATTATATAAGGAATCAAAAAAACTTGGATGTAACAAACTAGCACTGGGCCATCATTTCAATGATGTTATTGAAACAACCATGTTAAATGTATTATATTCAGGTAATTTTAAAACAATGCTTCCTAAATTAAAATCACAAAATTATGAGGATATGGAGTTAATACGACCAATGTATTATATAAGAGAAGATGATATAGAAAAATTCACTGAATCTAGTGGCATATTACCTCTAAATTGTGCATGCATGGTAGCAGCTAAAAAAATAGGTAATAAAAGATATGAAATAAAAGATTTAATCTCAAATTTAAAAAAGACTTTTGTTGATGTTGATAAATCAATATTTAAAGCTACAGAAAATGTTGATATGGAGAGAATATTAGGTTATAGAAAAGATGACACAAAATATTCTTTTTTAGATTTTTATGATGAATAAAAAAGTGACACATGGGGACGGTTCTCATGTGTCACTTTTGTTATTATTATCCTTTTTTTATATTTCTAGCCATTATTACACCCATTACGGAAGCCATCATAAGGCCCCTAGTCCATCCACTAGAATCTCCAAGTGCATATAATCCTCTTATATTTGTCATAAAATTATCATCTAGTTTTATCTTATTGCTATAAAACTTAACTTCTGGTCCATAAAGCAGGGTTTCCCTACTTGCAAATCCAGGAACTACAATATCCAATGATTCAATAAAATTTAAAATATTCATCATAGGTCTATAAGGTATTGCTGATGTTAAATCTCCAGCTACAGCATCGGGCAATGTAGGTGTTAGATTTGATCTATTTAATTCTTTTTCCCAAGTTCTTTTACCATCTAAGATATCTCCATATCTTTGAACTAATATATTACCATCGCCTAACATATTTACAAGTTCTGATACTTTCTTACCATATTCAATAGGTTGGTTAAAAGGTTCTATAAAGTTATGAGAGCTTAATATTGCAAGATTTGTATTATCTGATTTTTTGTCTTTATATGAATGACCATTTACTACAGCTAAATTATCATCATAGTTTTCTTGACTTACAAAGCCTCCAGGATTTTGACAAAAGGTTCTAACCTTATCCCTAAAAGGTGCAGGATATCCTATTAATTTTGATTCATATAACACATTATTAACCTTTTCCATTACTTCATTTCTAACCTCAACCCTAACTCCAATATCTACAGTCCCAGAGCTATGATTTATATTATGACTAGTACACATATGTTTTAACCAATCTGCCCCTTTTCTACCTGTTGATATAACAACATTTTCAGAAAAAATTTCTTTTTTCTCATTTTTCTTTTTAGAATCTATTATAATTAATCCTTTAATGGCATTGTCTTCTATCACTAAATCTTCTACTAGTGTGTCAAACAATATCTCTACACCATTTTCTATCAAATATTCTTGTATTTTATAGTATATATCTTGAGCCTTTTCTGTACCTAAATGCCTAATAGGACAATCTACAAGTTTTAGATCTGCTTCAATTGATTTTCTTCTTATATCTTTAATAGCTTCAGTATTTTCAAGACCTTCTATTTTTTCATCAGCCCCAAATTCTAAATATATATCATCAGTATAATTTATAAATTCCTTTGCTTTATCATATCCAATTAAATCAGGTAATTCTCCACCCACTTCAGGACTTAGGGATAATTTACCATCAGAAAATGCTCCTGCTCCTGAAAATCCAGTAGTTATATGACAATAAGGTTTACAGGATACACATTTTTTAGTCTTTTCCTTTGGACAATATCTTTTTTCTATACGAGTTCCTTTTTCTATCAATAATATCTTTTTATCATATCCATTTTTCACAAGTTCTAATGCTGTAAATATACCAGAAGGTCCAGCTCCTACAATTATTAAATCATAATTCATTTAAACTCCTCCATAAAAAAATAGTTGAATCTTATACTGTTATTATACAATATAGTTCGTGTTTAGTCGAGTCTAAATCTAGAGTCCTCTTAAGCCTTCAGATCTATAATTATTATGATTTAATGCCTGGTCAATTTCATTTAATAATCTTTCTTTATCATCATTTAAAATTCCTTTAAGTGAAATATAGTTAGATGCATGATTAGAGCGAAATATTGAGTCTTTAACATCAATATTTTCTATAAAGAGTTTTGTTTCAAGCATTACTTCATCTGGAGATAATAAGTTAAAATTACCATCGCTATAATCTCTATATAATTCTGTATTTTCTTCTAACATTAAGGTTAAAAACCCTACATAATCAGGATTAATATGATTTATTACTCTTGCTGAGTCGGTAGCATGCTTATAAATATTATCCTTGCCACCTAAACCAGATATCAATGTTACTGATAATTTTATACCTGATTCTTTGGCTTTCTTTCCAGCTTCAATCATAGTTTTGCTATCTACACCTTTTTTAATCATAGATAAAATTTCATCATTACCTGATTCTATTCCCATATATATAATCCCTATTCCATTTTCTTTTAATTCTTTAAGTTCATCTAAGCCCTTATTTAATATATCTTTAGGAGTAGCATAAATACCTATTCTTTCACACTCTGGAAACAATTTATTTATATATTTTAATATATATAACAAGTCTTTAGTTTTTAATATTAGAGCATCTCCATCGGCTAAAAATATCCTATTTATATTTTTATATTTTTTTCTTGCTAAATCTAAATCTTCTAATATTTCATCTAATTTTCTTATTCTAAATTCTTTTTCTTTGTACATATCACAAAATGTACACTTATTATGAGCACACCCTATTGTCACTTGTACTATCAAACTTCTAGCTTCACTAGGTGGTCTAAAAATCCTTCCTTCATATCTCATGTTTTCCCTCCAAATACATTTAATATTAAAATTAATTTTATTACAGACTTATATTATCATATATATTACTATTTAATTTATAAAATTAATTATTTTATTATCACTTTTATCTTCTAAATATGAATTCACATCATCATCTTTTAATATCTCTCCATCTTCCATGAATATTATTCTATCAGATATTCTTTTTGCAAAGTCCATATCATGAGTAATCACAAGTACTGACCTATCATTTGTTGTAAGTGATTTTATTATTTTTGCTATTTCACCCCTAAGCACAGGATCAAGGGCTGAGGTTGGTTCATCAAAACATATTAGCTTTGGATTTAATATAAGTGCACGAGCTATAGCAACCCTTTGTTTTTGACCACCCGATAATTCAAATGGGTAATTATCTTTTTTGTCCTTTAAACCTAATTTTTCTAATATACTGTAGGCTTCATCTAAAACCATCTTTTTATTTCTAGAATATACTTTTATGGGCGAATATACTATATTTTCTATTACAGACATATGAGGAAATAAATTAAAATTTTGAAATACCATACTTATATCTTTTTTTATGCTTTTTAGATTTTTGCTATTTGCCTTGTAATTTTCACATGTATCTATTAAGTTTTTATCATTTACTGTTATTTTCCCATTATCTATTTCTTCTAAATCATTTATACATCTTATTAAAGTTGTTTTTCCTGCACCTGAAGGTCCTATGATACTCACAATATTGCCCTTATCTATATCAAAGGAAACATTGTTTAGCACTAAATTTGCTCCAAAATATTTCTTTATATTTTCCACCTTTAAAATCATATGATATTCTCCTATCTATAGTATGCATATCTTTCTTCTAACTTAGAAAAAGTCTTGCTCAGTATTGCAGTTAAAACAAGATACATTACTGCAGCTGCAATTAAAGGGACTAATGTAGCATCTCTATTAGATGCTATTTTTGCAGCCCTTAATAATTCTCCAATTCCTACCACATATACAAGGGCTGTATCTTTTATTAGTGTTATTGTTTCATTAGCTACAGATGGTAATACCCTCTTTATAGCTTGAGGTAAAATTATTTTGAAAAATATTTGCATTTTATTAAATCCTAATACCCTCCCTGCTTCAATTTGTCCTATATCAATAGAGCTTATACCACTTCTAAATATTTCTCCATAATATGCTCCAAAATTTATGACAAGTGCTATAATAACAGCTAAAAATCTATCTAAAGTTATTCCTATTATAGGGAAACCAAAATAAATAAATACTATTTGAAGAAGGAGGGGTGTGCCCCTCATAATCCAAATATAAAGTGTAGCTATTACTGAGAACATTTTTATTTTAGATAGCTTAAGTAAGGCTGTAATAATTCCAATAGGAATTGAAAGCACTAATGTGATTACAAATATCTTTACTGTAGATAAAAGTCCTTCTAAAAGTGAAGGTAATATATTTAGTATATAATCCACTTAAACCACCTCTATTTCAATATATTTTCTCCAAACCATTTTACAGAAATTTCTTCACCCTTATCAGACTTCTTTATCTTTTCTAGATTAGAATTTAATTCAGATAAAAACCTTGTATCTTCTTTTCTAACTCCTATTCCATAATTTTCATCTCCAAAATCATCATCTGATACATTGAATTTTGCTTCTCCTCTTTCCTTTATATAATATCTAGATAATATTTCATCAGCAACTACAGCATCTACTCTACCTGATTCAAGATCCATAAAAGCTTCATTATTTGTATCAAAAGTTATTGCTTCAGACCCATCAAAACTTTCTACTACTTCTTTAAATTCTTCCATTGCAACAACTGCACTAGATCCTGTTTGAGCTGCGATTCTTTTTTGTGCTAAATCTTCCTTTACATTAATTTCTAAATCACTTAATGTAATTATCACTTGTCTGTTTCCTATATATGGATTAGTAAAAGCCACTTTTTCTTTCCTTTCATCTGTTATGCTATACCCATTCCAAATCATATCTATATTTCCTGAATTTAATTCGGTTTCTTTCATAGCCCAATCAATAGGTTGAAATTTAAGTTCAATTCCCATTTCTTCAAATGTAGCTTTTGCAAGTTCCACATCAAATCCTACAAGTTCTCCAGATTCATCTCTAAATCCCATAGGTGCGAAAGTATCATCCAATCCCATTACCGCATATCCTCTTTTCTTTATTTCATCAAAACTATCCTTTTTCACTTCTTCATCATTTCCATCATTACATCCTGTAAATACCATTAAACTTAATACTAATATAATCAATACTTTAAATATATTTTTCATTTTTTGCACTCCTCATTTTTTATTTTTTAATACTCAAATCTTCTGCGCAAAAGAATTTGGGTATTAAAAAATCCTCGTCCTCTAGCATATGCTAGAGGACGAGGATAATAATATCTCTCGTGGTCCCACCTCTTATTTACTGATACCTCACGGTATCAACCTTGTCGAGTACGGCAAAAGCTTATACTCTAGCACTATAACGGGTGCAGGAAACCGAAGACGACCTACTACCAAAAAAAAGGATTCGACGTCTGGCTCAGAGATGTGTTCAAAATATTTTCTTATGCCCCTTTTCACCAAGTGGGTGCTCTCTTTGATAAGCTTTATATTTCTACTCTTTCTCTTCAATGCCTTTTTATAAGATTTTTAATATTAAATCAATATTAAACTATATTTCCTATCTTGTCAAGAGTAATT
>NZ_JBQCYD010000046.1:0-19072 GCF_052088025.1 Senegalia sp. (in: firmicutes)
TATGTGCATAATATTTTAATTAATTTATTTGTCTACTTGACATGGGTCAGTTCATTTCTAGTTCGTCTTTTATTTTATATAATTATATGGGTTTTTATGTTGACCATTTACTATAATTTCAAAATGAAGATGTGGGCCTGTACTCCTACCAGTACTTCCAACAGCAGCTATTGTTTGACCTTTTGATACCTTTTGTCCTTCCTTTACATATAATTTACTTGAATGAGCATATCTAGTAGAATATCCATTTCCATGATCTATAAGTATCATATATCCATATGTTCCCTTATGCCCTGAAAATTTAACTATACCATTATCTGCTGATTTTATATCTGTACCAGTAGGACATGCTAAATCTATTCCTGAATGCATTCTACCCCATCTAGGTCCAAATGGTGAAGTTAGTTTGCCATTAAGTGGCATGATAAATTTACCTGTTCCACGTGAAGCTATTTCATTTTTTGTCCCTTTAGATATTATCTCTAATTTAGGTTCTTGTTTTACCACTTCTTTTATTACTTCTTTTTTAACTTGAATTCCATTTATTTTTTCTATTTTAAATGTAACTTCTTTTTTACCTTCCTCACCTTTTTCTTCTATATTTTTTTGATTTACATATAAATCATTATTTTTTTTATATGTAGTTTTATAAGGTATATCTTCTAATCTCACATTGTTTTCCTCAGTTGATACCCTAATATATGGATTATTTTTATCTTTATTTTTACTTATAATCTTATTTAATAATTCTTTTTCCGTCTGTAAATTTTTTTTATGTGTATTTACTTTTACAATTTTTATATCTTCTAATATCTCTATTTTTTTTAATTCTAAATCCTTTGAGTAATATTTTTTTATACCTTCTAATACTCTTCTAATTTCAACTTTAGATTTCATAGCACCTATAATATTACCATCTACGCTTATACCATATGAAAATTCATCTTTATTTATATTGTTTTTAAAGGTAGAAGTAGAACTCATTGTTACGCTACTTAAAGATACTAGTGCTATTATAGTAACAAGAATAATACTAAACTTTATATTTTTAAACATTTTTTCTCCTCCATCACGTAATATTATAGTAATAAATTTGTAATGATATTGTAAAGAAATTCTATCTATTATATTTTTGCCTTATTTTATCTTTAATATACATCTATATTTTATGATATAATTATTATAAAGAAAGGTTTGGTGGGTGATTAATTTGAGTTTTAGAATACAGATTACAGATATAGATTTAAATGACACTCCTATAGAAAATATCTTTATAAATGACTTTATGCCAATGGCACATGGTACATATGTTAAAGTGTATTTATTAGGATATAAATATGCTAAGGATAGGGACGAAAATATAAATGTTGATAATAGAACTATTGCAAAGCATTTAAATATACCCCTTGGTGATGTACTTAGTGCTTGGGATTTTTGGGAGCGCAAGGGGATAGTTAAAAAGATATTGACAATAGATCAAGATAATACGGAATATAATATTGAATTTTTAAATCTTAAACAGCTTTATATAGATAATATAATAAAACCACAAAAGGAAAATAATAATTATATTAAGCCTTATACTGCTTCAACAGATGAACTTGTAGAGGCTAAGAATAATCCTATTATAAATGAAATGTTTAACGAAATTAGAATAGTAATAAAGAGATATATTACTCCAAATGAATATAAGCGTATTTATGAATGGTTAGATAATTATAATATGAGTCCTGAGATTATAATTCGTGCATTTCAATTTTCTCTTGAAAAGAAAAACAGAAGAAATCTTTCATATGTTGAAGGTATCATCAGAAATTGGTATGCAGATGATATAACTAATATAGAAAAATTAGATAATTATTTAAGTAATAAGGATGAAAAGTTTTATAGATATAATAAAGTAATAAGATATTTAGGTTTAAAAGGAATTGCAAGTGAGCCACAAAAGAAATACATTGACAGATGGTTTGAAGAATGGAATTTCACTATGGAATTAGTACTTAGAGCATGTGATGAAACCACAAAGATAAGCGAAGTTAGTTTTGATTATATAGATGGGATACTTAAAAACTGGTATAAAGATAATGTAAGTAGCTTAGAAGATGTTGAGACACGAAAAGAAAAATTTAAAACTGAAAAGATTGAATCAAAAGAAGCAACTAAAAATACTTACACTCCTAAAAAGAAGAAAGTATATACTCAATTTCATAATTTTAAACAACGTACAACAAAATATTCTGCTGATGAATTAGAGAAAAAAGTGAGGAAGAACTTTGAAAAGAAAATTAATGGTTAAGGAGGATTTCATTGAATAAAGATATAATCAAAAATATTATCATGGAATATGAAAAAAGAAAAGACAGAGCTGTTCATGAACAAAGGGTAAGAAAGCAAGAAGTATATACTAAGATTCCTCAAATTAGAGATATAGATAATGAAATAAAACAAGTAAGCATAGATTTATCAAAATATATTATAGAAAATCCTTTAAACTATGACACTATGATAGAAAAATTGAAGCAGAGAATAGAAAGGTTAAAAAGGGAAAAAGCAATCTTACTTACAGAAAACAATATTTCTTTTGAATATCTAGATGTAAATTATAAATGTAATAAATGCAAGGACAGTGGATATTTATCTACCGGAGAAAAATGTTCTTGCTTTAAACAATCTCTAATAAACAAAGCCTATGATATGAGTAATTTGGATAAAGTTCTTCAAAAAGAAAACTTCAGCAATTTTGATATAAATATATTTAGTGAAGAAAAAATTGAGGATGAAGAAAAAACTCCTCGTGAAAATATGATGAATATATTAAATATATCAGAAGGCTTTGTTATGAACTTTGAAAAAGATAATAGTGAAAATTTGCTTTTTTATGGTCAAACAGGACTTGGGAAAACTTTTATGGCAAATTGTATAGCTAAATCACTACTAGATAAAAGTCATATAGTAATATATCAAACAGCATTTAAGATAATGGATATAATAAGTAGTCATAAGTTTAACAGAAATAATAATTCTAGCGTAGAAGATGAATATAGTTTGTTATTTTCTGCAGATTTACTTATAATAGATGATCTTGGTACTGAATTTACAAATTCTTTTACTAATACTGAAATATTTAATATAGTCAATACAAGACTTTTAGAAGGAAAGAAAATGATTATTTCTACAAATCTATCACCTAAGGAATTTGCAGATACTTATACAGATAGAACATTTTCAAGGATATTTAGTAATTTTGTACCACTTAAATTTTATGGTGATGATTTAAGATGGGAAACATAAAAAAAGACTAGAGAGGTCACAGCGCTCTCCAGCCTTTTTTTTAATTTTATATTGAAACTTATGGTGACCCTACCGGGACTTGAACCCGGGTTACCGCCGTGAAAGGGCGGTGTCTTAACCGCTTGACCATAGGGCCTAATTTGGTGACCCATCGGCGACTCGAACGCCGGACACCCTGATTAAAAGTCAGATGCTCTACCAACTGAGCTAATGGGTCGTGATGGACAACCACTAATGGATCATGACCAACTCACTTTTACTATGATACATGACTTTTTATAGCTTGTCAACAAATTTCACCAAATTTTTAATTGTCTTTTTTATAACATTATCCTTGAATATACTAACAAATATAAATACGCACCATTAACTTACATTGTGTATGTTCATTCGTATTATAGTCAATTAAAAAACAACTTATATTCTTTAAGATATAAGTTGTTTTTATTTAATATACTTTATTGTGTATTTTTTAGTTTGTTATTATCAATATATTGGGGACTAGCATTAAATCTTTTCCACATATCCACAAAGTTATACACATTTTGTGATATTCCTTTAGTTCGGGTTTCAAATTCTTCAGAATTAATTTCCATTTTATAGAAACCCATATATTTTATATCTTTTCTAATTTTAAAGCTTTCACTAACTTCATCTTCAGATAATTCTTCTTCCAAATTAATATCTTGAACATCCATATATTCATAATATTCCTTGATTAATTTGAATCCGCATTTTTCATAACATTTGATTGCTCTTTTATTAAATTTAGCTACTTGAAGTATCATCTTTTTCAACTTTAATTCTTTAAAATAATATTCTAAGAACGATAATAAAGCTTCGGTTCCGTAGCCATTACTCATATAATTAGGATCCAATACCAAGCCTAATGTCCCTACTTTCCTAAGTTTTTTTATCTCTCTTATAGTTAAATATCCTATCAGTTTTCCATCGGATAGTTTTATTGAAAAACTTTTTTTATTTTTACTTTTTACTTTAAATCTATACCATTCATAAATTTGTCTATCATCCATTACAGGAAAATTATAGTCTTTAAAAAGCAGACTTTCATGCCTACCCCAATTACTCATTTGATATATATCTTCTAATCTCAGTTTGTCTATTTTTATCCTACTATTAGGGTATATGCTCATAAAATCACTCCTTAAAGTATTATAATTATATCCTCATTATATAATATATTTATGAAAAATTCTAGCTAGAACTTTTAACCTTGCCTAATACTTCTTCTCCAAATTTAGCTCCAAACTCAAAACATTCTTTATAGGTTTCTTCATATGGTACAAATGTAGTTTTGAGTGAATCTATAGCAAGTTTTAATTTATGATTTCTGATATTATCTTCTACTATTCTTATAGCTTCTCCACCCCATCCATAGGATCCAAATACACCTGCAAGTTTTCCTCTATTTGTTATAGGATTTAATACTGCAAATAATTTATATATTGGAAGAAGTGTATTCTGATTTATAGTTGGAGAACCTATTAATATTGCATTTGAAGCTTCTATTTTTTCTTCAAGTTCAAATTGATCCATATGCTCTATATCTTCTAGATCAACTTTTATTTCTCCTACAGACTCTATACCTTCTTTGATTTTTTCAGCCATTTTCTTAGTATTGCCATATGCTGATACAAATGGTATAAATATTGTTGTTTTTTCTGTTTCTATTGGTTGTGAAAGCTCTTTTGACCAATTAACATACTTTTCCCACTTGCTTCTTAGTATTGGGCCATGTCCTGGGGCTACTATATCTATATCTAAATCTTTTATTTTATCTATTGCCTTTAGCATAAAACCACTAAATGGCTTTATTATTACATCAAAGTAATATTTAAATGCATCATCAAAATTGCCTACTTGGTCATCAAACATTTTTTCATCACAGTAGTGACATCCAAATGAATCACAAGTAAAGAGTATTTTATCTTCTTCTATATAAGTATACATTGTATCTGGCCAATGAAGAAATGGTGCTGCTATAAATTTAAGGGTTTTATTTCCTAAATCTAGGCTATCTCCATCTTTTACTTCCATATAATCAAATTCAAAGTTTATCATGTGCTTTAAGAAGTTTATTGCTGATTTAGTTGCTACAACCTTTGCATTAGGTGCTATTTTTAACAAATGTTTTAGATTACTTGAATGATCTGGTTCTGTATGATTCATTATAATATATTCTATTTCTTCTGGGTTCACAACTTTTTTAACTTTTTTTATATATTCATCTTTGTAAGTTTCTTTTGATGTTTCAATTATAGCTTTTTTATCTGCATCTATAAAATAAGAATTATAAGTTGTTCCATATTGAGTTTCCATAACTACATCAAATGTTATAAGGCTAGGATCTAATATTCCTATCCACTTTACATCATCTTTTAAATCTAATATTTTTGTGTTATCCATGTTTTTTCCTCCTATTTCAATTTTCTGCTTATACTATCAATTATATTTATACCCTGTTTTAATAATATTTAACCATTTCTACTACTCTCTATATCTTTCCATATTTAAGAACTTGGTAAATTGGCCCATCCACACTAACTCTACTGTTCCTGTAGGACCATTACGTTGTTTTGTTATTATAACTTCACCTATATTCTTCTTTTCAGTATCAGGATGATAATATTCATCACGATAAAGCATCATAACAACATCTGCATCCTGCTCTATTGCTCCTGATTCTCTTAAATCACTCATGATAGGCCTATGGTCTGATCTAAGTTCAGGCGCACGAGAAAGCTGAGATAAAGCCATTACAGCAATATCTAATTCTCTTGCCATTTCCTTTAAGCCACGAGATAATTTTGATATTTCCTGTTGTCTATTTTCAATTCTTCCATCACCACTCATAAGTTGAAGATAATCTATCATAACTAAATCTAGACCTTGTTCTATTTTAAGTTTTCTACATTTAGCTTTCATTTCTGCAAGTGATATGGCAGGAGTATCATCTATGAAAATTTTTGCTTGAGATAAGGGACCCATCGATTTACTAAGTCTTATCCATTCTTCTTCAGATAAATCTCCTGATAATATTTTTTGAATTTCAATATGAGCTTCAGAACTTAGCATACGTTGTACTAATTGTCCTTTAGACATCTCCAGACTAAATATTGCTATAGTTGAATTGCCTTGTAAGGCACTATTTTGAGCTACATTTACAGAAAATGCTGTTTTCCCCATAGATGGTCTTGCAGCAACAAGTATTAAATTTGATTTTTGAAGGCCTGAAGTTTTACTGTCTAAATCATTAAAACCTGTTGGTATTCCTGTAATTCCTCCACCTAATTTACTCATTTCTTCTATCCTTGAAAGAGTTTCCATAAGTGCATTTTTCATAGTAGTAAAGCCTTCATGACGTTGTCTTTGTGTTATCTCAAATATTCTCTTTTCAGCCATTTCAATAACATCTTCTATTTCTTTATCGTCTTTATAGCCTTCACTTATTATTTCATTTGATGCCTTTATAAGACGTCTTAATAATGATTTTTCTTCTACTATTTCACAATATGATTTTATATTAGAAGTTGTAGATACACCATCGGAAAGATCCGTTAAATAGCCTATTCCTCCAACTGCATTTAATGTATCTCTTTTCTTAAGTTCTTCAGATAAAGTTATAAGATCTACTGGCTCATTTCTATTATATAATTCTAATACAGATTCAAATATTTCCCCATTAGCTTCTTTATAAAAATCTTCTGCTCTTAGTATTTCTAAGGCTGCAATTATAGCATCCTTATCTAAGATCATAGCACCTAAAACAGACTGTTCTGCCTCTATACTATGGGGAGGAATATTTCCTAGTTTTTTTAATTCTTCCATTTTTTATCACCTCTAATAAATTAATAGGTACAGTTTAACTGTACCTATTAATCTTATTGTTCTATAACTTGTACTTTAAGATTTGCTGTAATTTCAGGATATACCTTAACTTTTACAATAGTAGTTCCAAGTGTCTTTATATTATTGTCTAATACTAGCTTTCTTTTATCTATTTTTATGTTTTCTTGTTTTTTAAGTGCACTAGCAATATCTTTTGTTGTAACAGAACCAAATAATTTTCCTTCATCACCAGATTTGCTCTGTATTCTTACTATTATATTGGATAGTTCTTCTGCTAATTTTTGAGCTTTTTCTTTTTCTTCTTCTTTCTTTAGCATCTTTGCATTTTTTTGTTCTTTTAATTGCTTTACATTTCCATCAGTTGCTTCCTTAGCAAGTTTTTTAGGTAATAGGTAGTTCCTTGCGTGACCATCTTTTGCCTTTACTAAATCACCTTTTTTACCAAGGCCCTTTACATTTTCTAATAAAATAACTTTCATTACTATTCACCTTCCTTTAAGAATTCATTTATTACTTCTTCTAATTTAAGCTTTGCATCATCTATATCTATATTATCTAACTGAGCACCTGCTACTGTCAAGTGACCTCCGCCACCTAATTTTTCAAGTATTAATTGTACACTGATATCACCAAGGGATCTTCCAGATATGTGAATTCTATCTCCTGTAGGTACCAGTACAAATGAAGCGGATATACCATTTATATTTAATAAATCATCTGCAGATTGTGCTGCAATTAATATGGAATCATCCTTGTCAACGTCCATATAACTTATGGCAATTTTACCACGCCCTACTACTTTTGCTCTTTCTACCACTTTTGCTTTTGCAATAAAAGTATCTAAATCATCTTGGAATAATAACCTTACAGCAGTAGTATCGGCACCTGCCCGCCTTAACATTGAAGCTGCTTCAAATGTTCTAACTCCAGTTTTAAAGGTAAAGCTCTTAGTATCTACACTTATTCCAGACAATAATGCTTCAGCTTCAAATTTTTCTATTTCCATTTTTTCATTCATATAATAATAAAGTATCTCTGTTATGAGTTCACAGGTAGATGAAGCATAGGGTTCTAGATAAACCAATACTGGATTTTCTATGAACTCAGCTCCACGTCTATGATGATCTATCAAAACAACCTTATCTATTATCTCTAAAAGCTCTGGAGCTTCAGTGGATTTTGGTCTATGAATATCTACTACTACACAAAGTGAATCAGATTCTGCCATATCGACAGCTTCTTCTGGAGATATTATATAATCCATATATTCTGGATGTTCTTCTTTTAGCTTGTTATATAAATTTTTTATGGAAGGATTAGATTCTTTAAGTACAATATAGCCTTCTTTTTTCTTGTGTTTTACTGCAGCTAAAACACCTATGGCAGCTCCTAAACTATCCATATCAGGATTTTGATGACCCATTATAAATACTTTATCTGTTTGAACAACTAGCTGTCTTAAAGCATGAGCTATTACCCTTGCCTTAACTTTGGTTCTTTTTTCAACTGCCTTACTTTTACCACCATAAAAACTTAATTTTTCTATCTTTTTAACTACAGATTGATCTCCACCTCTACCTAAGGCAATATCTATTGCAGCTCTTGCAAAGTCATAACTTTGAGCAGGGTTTTTACCATTTACTCCTACACCCATACTAAGAGTTACTGGTGTTTTATTTCCCTTATCAATATTTCTTATATCATCTAATACATTGAACTTTTTACTTTCTAAATCTTCCAAATGACTATTTTCAAATATGATTAAATATTTATCTGATTCATATTTTCTTATAAAACCATTTATACTAGAAGCAAAAGAATTTAATCTTTTATCTATTTCTGCAAGTAATATGGGCCTTTTTGCCTCTTCAGTATCTCTCATTACTTCATCATAATTATCTACTTCTATTAAACATATATTCATTTTTTCATCATTATATTTTTGTTTTAAAATAGTTAAGGTAGTATTATCTAGCCAATATAACATAACTAAATATTCTTTATCAGAATTTTTCTTATTTACCTTTACTATATTATATAAAACTTTGTAATTCCTATCTTTAAACACTACATCTATACTCTTATCTTTTTTTTCATTTGTTATTTCTTTCATATTAAATAATGGTACAATATCAGATATGTTTTGTTCTAATATATCCTTTCTTTCAACCATTTCACTAAATTTAGGATTGTACCAACTTATTTTACCATCTAATTCTACCATCATAAAGGGAAGCGGTAAATTAAGAACTGCATGTTTTGTTGCAGAATCAAATTCATCCATTAATCCTTCTATATATTCAGTCCATTCTACCTTTCTTATCTGAACATTATTCCAATGATTAAATATTAAATAGGCTAAAACTAAAATACCAATCCCAGCTATTATTGGCTCATAAAAAAATAAGATAGCTACAAATATACCTATTATGAATAAATAAATCTTATTGTCAAAATTCAAGAATTTAAAACCTTTTTTTTCAGACATATTAATCCCCCACTATTTGACTTCTTTTAATTTTCTAAAATCAACTATTGTATCTATTAGACCAAATAAGGATATAATCATCATAAGTGGACTTGATAATATTAAAAAGGCTATTATAGTAGCTCTTAAGATACTATTGATTTTAGTTTTACTTAATAAATATACTATTACAGCCAATCCTTGTAAGAAGAATAAGAATAAGATTAATATAGTTATATTTAAAATTATTGTATCATAATTAAACAATTTATAATAGCTTATAATGGTTGAAGCTATAGCTATAGATACTATTCCTGCTGCAATATTATTTGGTAATCTAAATCTAGAAAATAAAGGCATGTTTATATTTTTATACTGTAGTCTTTTTAATATAGCTACAGATATAAAGTAATTTATATAATTACTAAATAAAGAAACTAATATTAATATAGCAGGAAATATAAGCATTGTATTATCTAATAAAAGAGATGAATTTTCTAAAAGCTCTTCTACTCTATATGATGATATTTCCATCCCATTTAATACACTTTCTTGTGTAGATAATACAAGTTCAAATTGTTCTTTTAATAAATCGTAAAATCTAACTCCAGTAATATAATCTGTTATAAGTAAAATAGCAACAATTGATAAGAAGGAGACTGCTGTTCCAATAACTACAATCTTATATGAGCTATAATTTTTCTTTATGATAAAACTCAGTGCTATAGCTAATGGTCCAAAAATTATTGTTACAAGTGAAGCTGTAATTAGATCAATTAGTATTGAAACTAATATAAAGGATGCAAACAATGTAAGTACGCTCGATTTAACATCATGCCTTATTCCTAAAACTATAAATGGTATTGGATATAAAAGTAATATTATTGGAGTTAAATAAAGTCCTAAGAATACAAATATAGTCATAATAGTTACTATAACTGCTGATTCAGTTATCATACGAGTTTTGTCGTTTAAATTCAAAAAATCTCACTCCTTATTTTTTAGTTTATTTAAAAACTAAAATATACACTATAATATATTATATTATATATTTGCTCACTTTAACAACAAATAATAATATAAAAAAAGAAGGATTTCTCCTTCTCTTATATTTATTCTGCTGTATATGGTAATAAAGCTACTGTTCTAGCTCTTTTTATAGCTCTTGTAACTCCTCTTTGATGAGTAGCACAAGTACCTGTGATTCTTCTAGGAAGAATTTTACCTCTTTCAGTAACATATTTCTTTAATCTATTTAAATCTTTATAATCAATGTGATCAATATTATCTACACAAAAATTACATACTTTTTTTCTTCTACCAAAATTTCTTCTTGCCATTTTTATTTCCCTCCTTTAGAATGGAATATCTTCATCGTCTACAGGTTGGAATCCATCAGCTCCAGAGAAATCCATAGAGTCATTATTACTATTGTTGTTATTATTGTTATTGCTCTTATTGTTACTATATCCTTTGTTTGAAGAGTTATTATTATCTCCCCATTCTAAGAATTGTACTCTTTCAGCTATAACTTCAGTCATATATACTCTCTGGCCTTGTGCATTTTCATAGCTTCTGGTTTCTATTCTACCTTCAACTGCTGTCAGTTTTCCTTTAGAAAGATAATTTGCACAATTTTCAGCTTGTCTTCCCCAAACTACGGTTCGTAAAAAATCTGCTGTTGGCTTTCCTTGCTGTTCGAATTCTTGTCTTTTGTCTTTAGATAGATTCTTATCAACAGCCAAAGTAAATGTAGAAACTGCTGTTCCATTTCCGGCTAAGAATCTAAGCTCTGGGTCAGCCGTTAATCTTCCAATTAAAATTACTTTATTCACAAAGTTCGACCCCCTTTATTTTTTCTCTATTTTTCTTTCTTTTCTTTTTTTTCTTCTTCATCACGTACTATCATAAGTCTCATAATGCCATCTGTGATTTTAGATATTCTATCCATCTCATTAATAGCTGCTGTATCGCCTTCAAATGTCATTACAATATAATATCCTTCTGTTAAATCATTGATTTCATAAGCAAGTTTTCTAACTCCCCATTCATCAATATTTGTAATTGTACCTTCTGCTTCTATAATACCTTTAAATCTATCAAAAATATTATTTCTCTTTTCTTCTTCTAATGAAGTTTCAAATATAAATACTGCCTCATAATTTCTCATTTCTTTTCACCTCCTTGTGGACTTTGGTCCTTTTTAAAAAAGGACAAGGATGTTTCCATCAATGTATTATAACACTTTTACATAATATATGCAAATAAAATCTTGAGGGACTTCCCTCAAGATTTTATTCTTACATCATTTCTTTTATAGATTCTGCTAGCCTCTTAACTCCAATAACAATTCTTTCTTCATCCATATTTGAATAATTGATTCTAAGAGTGTTTTCATTTCCTCCATTAGGATAAAAAGATCCTCCTGGTACAAATGCTACTTTCTTTTTAATGCACATAGGAGCTAATATGCGTGCATTTATATGTTCTGGAAGTGTCACCCAAGTAAATAAACCACCTTCAGGTCTAGTAAATGTAACTTCCTTTGGAAATTCTTTTTCCATAGTATCAAGCATTAAATCACGTCTTTTTCTATATACTGTTTTTATTTTTTCAATATGTTCATCTAAATCATAATCAGTTAAAAATCTATCTAAGATCATTTGTGAAAAAGTAGAAGCTTGTAAGTCTGATCCTTGCTTTATAAGAATATATTTATTTAAAACTTCATCTTCTGCACAAGTCCAACCAAGTCTGAATCCTGGACATAATGTTTTAGAGAATGTTCCTAAAAATATTACTCTTCCTTCAGTATCAAATGATTTTATAGAAGGAGGCATTTCACCCTCAAATCTTAATTCACCATAAGGATTATCTTCTACTATTGGTAAATTATATTTGTTTGCAAGTTCGATTACTTTCTTTCTTCTTTCTACTGACCAAGTTCTCCCAGATGGGTTTTGAAAATCTGGTATTACATATAAAACTTTTACATTATCAGTTGTTTTTAATACTTCTTCTAATTTTTCCATATCCATGCCATCATTATCTGTTGGAATTTCAATGAATTTAGGCTCATAAGCTTTAAAAGCATTCAAAGCTCCAAGATAACTTGGGCTTTCACATAAAACTACATCACCTTCATTTAAAAATATCTTCCCTGTAAAATCAAGTCCTTGTTGAGAACCACTAGTTATTAAGATATTTTTCATATCAGTTTCAATACCATATTTCTTCATTCTTTTTGCTATCTTTTCCCTTAAAGGATCATATCCTTCTGTAGGCCCATATTGAAGTGCCTGCATACCCATATCATCTAAAACTTTTCCTGTTACATCTTTTATTTCTTCTACTGGAAATAGTTCTGGAGCAGGTAATCCTCCAGCAAATGATATTATCTCAGGTTGTTGTGTTAATTTTAATAACTCTCTTATTTCTGATGCTTTTATTGAATCCATTCTTTTTGAATAATTTAAATCCATTATTACACCCCCATTAAATTTTAAAACGTTTTCCCTAATATCCATTTTACTAGAAATATGTCTTTATGTCCAATTACATTTTATTTAAATTTCATTCTCTTCTTTTGTTATTATATTTTTTATTCTTTTATCTAATTTGCGTCTAGGAATCCATACCATCCTATCACATCCAACACATCTTAATTTAAAGTCTACTCCTGAGCGTAAAACTTCCCATTTATCTTCACCGCAAGGATGTGTTTTTTTAAATTTTATTATATCTCCAGATTTAAGTCCTATAGTATTCATATAGTTTCACCTCTTATAATATTTAATATAGACAGGGAACTCCCTGCCTATATTATACACTATATCTTTATTTTTTAAAATTAATCTTCTTTTTTATTATAAATTACTTGTTTTTGATAAGGTATTTCTATATTTTCTTTGTCAAAAGTATTTTTGATTCTTCTTCTTAATTCTCTTTCTACTCCCCATTGGCTCATAGGTTTTGTTTTAGCAACTATAGATATAACAACATCAGAGCTTCCTAGATTTGATACCCCTAAAACTGTTGGTCCTTCTATTATATCTTCATTTTCACCCTTATATTCTTCAGCTATTTTATTTATTACACTCATTGCTCTATCCACATCTTCTTCATAAGCTATACCTACATCTACCTTAGCTCGCATATTGCCTCTTATTTTATTTGTTACTATTTCTATTTGTCTGTTTGGAATAATGTTAAGTGAACCATCAAAACCACGTATCTTAGTTATTCTAAGGCCAAGTTCTTCTACAGTTCCATCTATACCACCTACAGCAATATAATCTCCTACTGAAAACTGATCTTCAAATAAAATAAAAAAACCTGTTATAATATCTTCAACTAAATTTTGTGCAGCAAATCCAATTGCTATAGCACCTATTCCTGCTGCTGCTATTATTCCTTTAGTATCTACACCAAAAACTTCAAGTATAGATATAGCAGCAATAAAGTATATGACATATTTTGCAACACTTTTTGCTGTAGATGCTAATGTATCTGCTTTTGCACCATCCATCCTATTAAATTTAGATTCTTTTCTACCATCAAAGAATCTTGTGATTAGTTTTTTAGCTACAGCTATTACAATACCAGATATAAATAAAATTAATATTACCTGAAGTATTGATGTAAGTATTGATACAAGCAAATTTGTATCTAAGTTAAAATCCTTTAAATTAAAATCCATTTTACCACCTCTAAATTAATTTTTCTGCTACTCTTTTATTATCTTTTCTATAAATTTTATACACTCCAGAAATAGAAAGATCATAGTGACCTATTATATCTTTTATCCTATTTAAATCCTTATAATCAAATTTTATAGATAAACCACAACTTACAGAAACTTCTCTAGGGGTTGGAATGGTTTTAATATTAATTTCTTCAGCTTTAATTTCTTTTTCTGCTTTTATAGCATGATGAGTGGACTCAAAAGCTATAATATGCATTTCTTTATTTAACAAATTTTTCCCACCTTATATAGTTATAGTGTTTGTAGCATTTTTCATTTTTTCTACTATAGTATACATATTCGTAACTGATCCTACTTTTAACTTGTCTTCAATTTTATAATAATTTAAGCATGCACCACAAGAAAGTATCTCAACACCAGCTTCTTCTAAAACCTTTAAATCTTCTAGGCACTCAGATCCTTCAACAGTAAGCTTTGCTCCATTATTATAGAAAAGTATAGTAGAAGGATATGGTAAAGATTCAGTCAAAGAATATATAAATCCTTTAATCAACATCTTACCTAATTCCTCTTCTCCTTCACCCATCTTGTTGGAATTTATAATTATAGTAGTATCTTTAAATGTATTAGGTTCACATATCTTATTACTTTCTTCATCTATATTATTATCCTTCGTTCCTTTAATTATATTGATAATAAAATCATCTTCATTATTTTTAGATACTTCATATTTAAACCCTTTACTATTTGCAAATTTAGATACATTTTCCTTTGCTACTTCATTATCTACAATTACATTTAATTCTCCATTTTCTATTGCATCTAAAGCCTTTTTAGTCATTATAACAGGCTTTGGACAATCTTGATTTCTTGCATCTAATTGTTTTCCCAAAAAAACATCTCCTTTAAATTTAATATACTAATTATATCATTTTATTTAAAAAATCAATCTTATATAGATAAACTTTATAATATATTCATTAAGTATAGATAATTGTTTTTTAAATAATTTATTAAAAAACCAGGCCTATAAAAATATTTTCCTAGCATAGATTCCATTGTTTTACTTGCAATTAAACCTTGTCCATCTAATGCAATTACAGGGGTTAATAGGGCATATATTATAAAAACAATCAAAAATCCTTTGATTATTCCAAATATCAGTCCGCTAAATTTATTTAAAGTATTCAATATTGGGAGTTTAAAAAAGCTATCTATTGTTCTAATTACTATAGATAGTAGCAAATTGATTATAAGATATATTACAAACATTATTACTAAACTAATTATTAAATCAGATATGGTATTAGCTGTAAATAAACTTTGCCCATTAGTTAAAGCTTCTATTTTAGGATAAATAAAGTTGTTTATCCTATTATATATATTAGTATTTTGAGTTAAAAAATCCATTACATGCGGATAGATTGCCCTAGCTATTATTATAGATAGAAATAATCTTAAAACACTAAAAAGTGATAATATAAATCCTTTGCGATATCCAGATAAGGTGGATAATCCTATGATTACTAAAATAATTATATCTATTATATTCATAAGTATTTCCTTTCTAACTTTTATATTTATTACATTATATCATTTATTATTACTTTTAGAAAATATTTTACATTTTAAGTTGTCTAGTAATATAAAGCTAATTATAAATAAACCTAAGTATCCAAATAATGGATATAGTGTAGTGATTAAATTAGAAAATCCAATATAAGATAAGGGAATTGATATTAATATAAGAAAAAATGCTAATATATTTTTATTTAGTTTTACTTTTTTATTCATCCTAGATATTAAACTAAATCCACTTCCTATTGCAGTAGTAAACATGGCTGATAATATTATAAAAGTATAGATATATAAAAAAACATTGCTTATATTTGATGAAATAGCTATCATGGGTACTTCCACCCCTATTACATCAGTATATCTGATTAGGAGGGGAATCAATATGAATAGTGCCATTATACCTAATATGCTACCTCCAAATAAGCCTACTTTTATTATTTGTTTTTTATTTTTTAAGAGTTCTTCTATTGTAACAAGTATTACCATACAAGAAAGACTATTATAACTCACATATAAGAGGGCTGAACTTAACCAGTTTCCATTTTTAGTTATATTAACTCCATTATAGTTACTAAAGTTTAAACCATTGATATATATAATATAAGACCCTATAAATATTATTCCAATTATCAGTATTGGAATAAGTATCAAATTAGCATATGAAAGACCCTTTATGCTAAATATAAAAACTATAAGAGTTAAAATAGACATAGTCATTATTCCATGAAAAAAGGTGATGTTAAATCTTTCCTTTAATATTGTAGCTCCACCTGCTATCATAATAGAATAACTTATAAATAAATATAAACTTAAAATAAAATCTACGTATTTCCCTATTCTTTTACCTAATATATTTATAAGTAAACTATCATAAGTTTTAATATTATGTTTTTTGATTCTTAATAATACTATTATAGGAATTATAGAAAACAATATAGACGTTATAAGAATTCCACATATACCTTTAGCTCCATATATAGCAAAAAAATGTGTTATTTCCTTACCTGATGCAAATCCAGCTCCTATGATAGTTCCTATATATATGAAAATTGCTTTGATAGTATTTATATGCAAAATAAAACCTCCTCTTAAACACTAATTTATATGTTTAAGGCGAGGTCTTTATACTACTCTTTATTATAATTACATATTTCCGACTTTATATGACAATTTCCCGGGTAATATTGCCTTGGAAATATTATTTGTTTTTTTGTTCTCTTATAATATCATCTATTAAATCATTTTCTAATATGATTTGTCCTTCTTCAAATCTCTTAATGGCTTTTTCATATCCAGCTCTGCATTCTTCTATATCAATAGCTTTCTTAGTATTTTTATTCCAGGCTATACTATTTTCAAATATTCCATCATTTGACATTCTAAATACTTTTTCATCATCTATAAAGGAACCAACTGGTACATGATATAGCAATGATACAAAACTTTCATTAGAATTGTTTAAATCAGATCCAAACCTTTTGCCTTTATTATTGTCTATTCCTAAAAGATTTAATATTGTAGGCATCAGATCTATCTCCCCACCTACTATTTCATTAGTTTCCTCTAGGCCACTTTGTGGTAAGTTAATTATTAATGGTATGTTCATATATTCATCAAATTCATAATCATTACCTAAAAATTCTTTCATATATTCTTCACTTTTATCTCCAGTAGGATAAACTCCTGAATGATCACCATATAATATTATTATAGATTCTTCATATAATCCTTCTTCTTTAAGTCTTTGTATGAATTCACCAAAAGCCCTATCAGAATAATTTATACTTTCAATATAATTTGCAAACAGAGTATTTTTATGTTGATTATCTATTTTTAATTCTTTTAATTCTTTTGGTATTTCATAAGGGTGATGACTAGTTATATTAATAACTGTAGAGTAGAATGGTTTATTAAATTCTTTCATATGGTTTACGGTTTGATTGAAAAAATCTACATCATTTAATCCTAAATTAATTATATCTTTTTTCTCATAATCAAAATCTTCAAGTGATATGAATTCATCAATTCCAAGTTTAGGATACATCTTATCTCTACTCCAAAACTCTTTATCATTACCATGAAAAACGTGAGTAGAATAATTATTTTCTTTTAATATTTTCTGTAAGGTATAATAATAATTATTGTTATAATGATTAAATATAGATAATTCATCACTTGGAAATAATGAAGTGCTTAATACAAATTCGGCATCTGAGGTATTGCCTGGACCTACTTGTTGATAAAAATTATTGAAATATATACTATCTTTAGATATTAATTTATTTATATTTGGAGTTATTTCTTGGTCCTTATACTCTTTATTTATAAGAAAATCATTTAAAGATTCAAATTGCACCACAATAATATTCTTATCTTTAGCAATTCCATTATATCTTTTCTTGTTTTTTTCTTTATCCTTAGCAGAAAAGGTATTAATACTTTCTTTAAGCTCACTTGCTGTCAAATTCTTTTCTGATTTATTTAAAAAGTTAGTATATACATCATATATATGATAGGTAAATACTCCATAATTATTATAAGCATATGTTGAATTGCCTCTAAAATTCAATAAATATAAAGCAGAGCCAAGACATAAAGTTGCAATTAAAAATGAAGCAATTACTTTTTTATTGACTTTAAAAGATATTGTTTTTTTATCTGTCTTTATCAAATAAATTGCTAGGGGTATTAAATCTATAAACATCAGAAAATATATTGGTCTTAAAATAGCTAATATGCTTTTCCATACTTCTCCTGCTGCACCTACAAATAAAAACATATTTACAGAGGGTAAAAAACCATAGTATCCATAGTATACTAAATCTATAAATAATAATACTGAAATTAAAGCCTGAATACTAAATATTATTATTTTAGAATATTTAGTATTCATGAAATAAAGTAAACTATAAATAAATAAAGCAATTGGCAAGGTATATAAGAAGGTTTTCATTATATCTTCTTTAATAGTAAAATTATATAAAAATATTAACTTTATTAAAGTTAATATAAATATAGTAAATATAACATTATTAAATATTTTTTTATAATTAAATTTAAACATGTTTTTTCACCTACTTATAAAAGACTTGTCTTTAATTATACTATAAATCTCTTTTTTTACGCAAGAAAAAACCAGCAACGTCCTACTCTCCCAAGGC
>NZ_JBQCYD010000047.1:0-18456 GCF_052088025.1 Senegalia sp. (in: firmicutes)
AAAAAATAAACTTTCTTTTATTAGTTTTTAAAAAGGAATTTGTTCTTGAAAAGAAATTCTATTCTAATAATGATTAGAAGAATAGTAGTGTAGGTTATCTCTATGATACAATTTTTTGAACATTTATGCAATTACATAAATTTTAATTCTTTGTTACTTTTTATTAATAACTTTAAACCATATTATGTAAGCCACTGTTTGAATTATATTATAGTCTATAAGAATTTGCAATCTAATATTCTGAAAATTATATTAATATTTATTAAATTTAGAGCCTCTAAATATTTAGAGGCTCTTGAATTATTTTATTTTTTGGCTTATTAACTTGTTTACAAGCCCTGGGTTAGCTTTTCCCCTAGATTTTTTCATCACTTGTCCTACCAAGAATCCAAGGGCTCTGTCCTTACCATTTTTAAAATCTTCTATAGATTCAGGATTGTCATCTAATACAGAGTCAACCATTTTTTCTATTTCAGATTCATCATTTATTTGTATTAATCCTTTTTCCTTTACTATTTCTTGTGGATTTTTTCCTTCTTCAAACATCTCTCTTAATACCTTCTTGCCAACTTTATTACTTATCTTTCCACTATCTATGAGTTTAATAAGTTCTGCAAGTTCAAGTGCAGAAAATCTCATATTTTCTATTTCCATATCTTCATCTTTTAATCTTCTTAAAATATCACCCATTATTAAATTACTTGCTATTTTAGGATCTATAGAACTTGCTACAGTATCTTCATAGAATTTAGCTAAAGACTTTGAAGCAGTTAATACTTCTGCATCATATAAAGGAATGTCATATTCCTTTATAAATCTGTTCATCTTATCTTCTGGTAATTCTGGTAGATTGTTCTTTATTTCTTCAACCCATTCACTGCTAATTTCTAGATCTACTATATCAGGCTCAGGAAAATATCTATAATCACTAGCATCTTCTTTTGACCTCATAGAAATAGTTTCATTTTTAAGATCATCCCAGCGTCTAGTTTCACGAATGGTATCTTTTCCTTCTTTTAAAAGATTAATATGCCTTTTTTCTTCAAATTCTATTGCTTTTACTGCTGCTTTAAATGAATTTAAATTTTTTATTTCTGCTATAGTACTTCTCTTGCCAGAATCCTCATCTACTATATTTATATTTACATCGCATCTTAAAGATCCTTCTTCCATTTTACAGTCTGAAACTTCTATATATTGTAATACTGACTTTAATTTTTCTAAAAATTGCTTTGCTTCCTCTGCTGAATTCATATCAGGTTCTGATACTATTTCTATAAGTGGAACTCCTGCTCTATTATAATCAAGTAATGTTCCTCCATCTTTTGAATGAATTGATTTTCCAGTATCTTCTTCTATATGAATCCTTGTAAGATTAATTTTCTTTTTAGAACCTTCACTATCTACTTCAATATATCCACCCTCGCAAAGTGGTTTGTCAAATTGAGATATTTGATAACCCTTTACTAAATCAGGATAGTAATAATTTTTTCTATCCATTTTTGTATCATTTGCTATCTTAGAATTAAATGAAAGCCCTGCTTTTATACCATACTCTACTACTTTTTTGTTTAATACAGGTAAAGAACCAGGAAGTCCTAAACATATTGGACAGCAATGCGTATTGGGGCTTCCACCATATTCTGTAGTACATGTGCAAAATATTTTAGAATCAGTTGATAGTTCCGAATGTATTTCAAGTCCTATTATAGTTTTATAACCCATTACTTTATACCTCCTAAATCTGGAGTTTTATCAAATTTTATTGCCTTTTCAAAATTATATGCCGCTTTTAATATCTTGGCTTCATCAAAGTTCTTACCTATTATTTGAAGACCTATAGGCATACCATCACACATCCCACATGGAATAGATAATGCTGGAACTCCTGCAATATTAACACCTACAGTTAATTTGTCTGATTGATACATTGCAATAGGGTCAGAATTTTTTTCTCCTATTTTAAATGCTGTTGTAAGCGTTGTTGGAGATATTAATATATCATATTTTACAAATGCATTATCAAAATCTTGTTTTATAAGAGTCCTAACTTGCTGAGCTTTCTTATAATATGCATCATAATATCCAGAACTTAAAGCATAAGTTCCGATCATTATTCTTCTTTTAACCTCATCTCCAAATCCTTCAGATCTAGTTTTGGTAAATAATTCTTCCGTATTCCTATACTCATCTGTCCTATTTCCATATCTTATTCCATCAAAACGTGCTAAATTTGAACTTGCCTCTGAAGGAGTCAATACATAATATGTTTCCAGTCCATATGCTGCATGAGGAAGACTTACTTCTTCTACTTGTGCACCTAATTCTTCAAATACCTTTATTGATTCTTTTATTCTATCTATTACATCTTTTTCTACACCTTCTAAGTACTCTTTAGGCACACCTATTTTAAGTCCTTTTATATCATCCTTAAGTCCTTTTAAATAGTCTTCTTTTCCTACATTTACTGATGTAGAATCTTTTTTATCAAATCCTGTAATAACATTCATAATCATAGCAGAATCTTCTACATTCTTTGTAAATGGACCTATTTGATCAAATGAAGATGCAAAGGCAATTAAACCATATCTAGATATAAGTCCATAGGTTGGCTTAAGTCCTACAAGACCACAAAAAGATGCAGGTTGTCTAACTGAACCGCCAGTTTCTGAACCTAGTGAAAATGGAGCCATAGATCCAGCTACTGCAGCAGCAGAGCCACCACTAGAGCCACCTGGAACATATTCAGTATTCCAAGGATTTTTTGTAGTTTGAAATGCTGATGTTTCAGTAGATGAACCCATTGCAAACTCATCTAAATTAGTCTTACCTAATATTATTGCTCCTGCTTCCTTTAACTTTTCAATAACCGTTGCATCAAATGGTGGGATATAATCTTTTATTATATTTGAAGCACATGTAGTTTTAAGTCCTTTTGTAGAAATATTATCCTTTATAGCAACAGGTATACCTGCTAAATATCCTAATTCTTCACCATTTTTTCTTTTTTCATCTATTTCTTTTGCTAGCTTTATCGCATTCTCTTTATCCAATGTTAAAAATGCCTTTATTTGTCCATCATATTCTTCTATTTGCTTGAAATAATCTTCTACTAAACTAAGTGATGTTATTTCTAAAGTCTCTAGTTTTTCTTTTAATTTACCTATACTAAGTTCACTATAATTCATTTTTTCACCTCTATTCTATTATCTTTTTTACTTTTATATATCCATTTTCATGCTCTGGTGCATTTTTCATTATTTCTTCTATATCAATTGATTCCTCTATCTTATCTTCTCTCATTACATTTTTTATATCAGAATGTGGGTGAGATGTGGCTTTTATACCTTTAGTATCTACTGATTGAAGTTTCTCTACATAATTTATAATAGAATCAAACTTTGATGTGAAATCTTCGATTTTTTGATCATCAAATTCAAGACGAGATAATCTTGCAATATGCTTTACTTCATTTTTACTTATAGCCATATTCATTACTCCTTTCATCTATATTATTGATATAATAATACAATAACTTTCATCTATTGTAAACTTAGAAGCTTATTATACTTTTTAATCTAGCTTCATCTATTATTTCTATACCTAATTCCAATGCTTTTTCATACTTGCTTCCAGGACTCGCTCCTACTATTACAAAATCAGTATTTTTACTTACACTTCCTGTGATTCTTCCACCCATTTTCTCTACTTTTTCTTTTATTTCTTTTCTAGGAAATTCATCAATAGAACCTGTTATAACTATTTTTTTATCTGTAAATATAGTTTCTTCTTCTATCAACTCATTTTCATGGACAGGTCTCACTCCAAGTTCAAATAGATGTTCTATTTTTGATACTATTTCTTTATCACTAAAAAAGTCTATTATTTCCCTTGCTACAATATCTCCTATATCAGGAATTTCTATTAAATCCTCATATGTAGCTTGTTTTAAGTTTTCATAAGACTCATATTTATTTGCTAGATCCCCTGCAGTTTTTCTGCCTACATTTGGAATCCCTAGAGCATATATAAATGATGCAAGAGTAACATTTTTACTGGCTTCAATTGCATTTAATAGATTTTTAGTTTTTTTATCTCCAAATCTTTCAAGATCTATCAAGTCTTCATATTTAAGTTCATAAATTTGTGGAAGTTCTTTTAAATCTAATTCTTCTAATAATTGCTTGGCAGTCTTCTCACTAAATCCTTCTATATTCATGGCATTTCTACTTGCAAAATGCTCCATTCTTGCAACAAGTTGGGGTTTACAACTCATAGAATTAAGACAGAATATATGAACGCCATCTTGAATAAGTTCTGTCTTACAAGCTGGACATACTTCAGGTTTTTCTATTTCCACTCTCTCTTCACAAGAATCCTCTACTACTCCCATTATTTCAGGGATTACATCATTTGATCGTCTTAGCCAAACTCTGCAGCCTAAGGCTACATTTTTCCTTCTAATATCATCCATATTATTAAGTGTAGCTCTTTGCACTGTAACTCCACCTATATCTACTGGTTCAAGTATGGAGGAGGGAGTTACTTTTCCAGTTCTTCCTACATTCCATACTACATCTAATAGCTTAGTTGTAACTTCTTCTGCTTTAAATTTATATGCTATAGCCCATCTTGGAAATTTTTGAGTATATCCTAAAACTTCTCTTGTTCTCATATCATTTATTTTTATAACTAATCCATCTGTCAAAATATCTAATTCATGTCTTTTATCATCTATTATTTCTATTTCATCTATCATATGATCCATGTCATGAAATTTCTTTAAATAATTATTTACTGGAAGTCTATTTTCCTTTAAAAAATCTAACATTTCTAAATGACTATCAAATGCCTTTCCTTCAATATGTCCTATATTATAGAAATATGCTTTTAAATTTCTTCTTGCAGTAGCTTTGGGATCCAAGTTTCTAAGTGCACCCGCTGCTGCATTTCTTGCATTTTTAAGTGGTTCATCATAGGTCTTATTGTATCTTTCAAGCTCAGATAAGGGCATCAGACCTTCACCTTGTATCTCCATTTTATATTTAGAATTTATAGAAAGAGGTATGTTTTTTATAGTTTCTATTTGAGGTAAAATTGCTTCACCTATTTGACCATTTCCTCTTGTAGCACCTTGTATCAATTTTCCATCCTCATAAGTTAGATTTATAGTCAAACCATCAAATTTATATTCCATTATATATAGGGGATCTGGAAGTTTATCGTAATTAGTAGAATTATATTCATTTATAATTCTCTTTACTCGTATTTCCCAAGCCCTTAGTTCTCCATAGTTTTGTGCCTTATCTAAGCTCCATAGAGGTGATAGATGAATATGTTTTTCAAATTTATCAAGTATTTCTCCACCCACTCGCCTGGTAGGAGAATTAGCTAATATATGACCTGTCTCAGTTTCCAAACTAAGCAATTCATTATAAATTTCATCATATTCCTTATCACTTAATTTAGGCTCATCTAATGTATAATAATAATAATTTAATTCATTTAATTTTTCTATTAATTCTTCTATTCTTTTATTTTTATTCATATTATTCACCTTTCCTACACTTTTTCTATTGGTGCAAGAGATACTGATAATTTTTTAATTCCTTTTTCATTAAATGCAATAGTAATTTCTTTTTGCTCTCCACTACCATTCATACCAACTACTGTACCTATACCAAATGCCTTGTGTTTTACTTTGTCACCTACATTTATATTTGGATTTTCCTTTCTTTTGATTCCTGTGTTTTCATGAGTATAACCTGTGAAGTATTTTTTATTTTCTTTTGATACTTCTTTTTTCTTAGCTTTATTTTGCTTGTTTATATCATCAATCAATTCATCTGGAATTTCAGATATAAACCTAGAAATAGAATTATAATTAGTCTTACCATATATTGTTCTAAGTGTAGTATATGTTATAAACAACTCTTCCTTTGCACGAGTTATACCAACATAGCAAAGTCTTCTTTCTTCTTCTAATTGATCATCATCTACCATAGATCTTGATAGAGGGAATATTCCTTCCTCCATACCAGTTAAAAATACTACCGGATATTCAAGGCCCTTTGCACTATGAAGAGTCATAAGTGTTACAAAGTCATCATCTTCTTCAAGTCTATCTATATCAGATAAAAGTGAAATATTTTGTAAGAATTCTTCTAGAGTTTTTTCTTCACTTGTAGCTTCAAAGTCTATTGCTACTGATATAAATTCTTCTATATTTTCTATTCTACTTTGAGCTTCAAGTGTTTCTTCCTTTTCAAGCTCTTTTATATAATTTGTAGAATCAATTACATTTTCTATCAAATCTTTTACAGATAATATTTCTTTCATTGCTATGAATTTATTTATAATAGATATGAAATCTTTAACTTTAGATTTAGCCCTGTGGGATAAATTTGTCATATCATCTATATCAAGAATTACACTATATATGCTTTCGCCTTTTTCTATGCTTAATTGTTCTATCTTTTCTAGCGTTGTTTTACCTATTCCTCTTTTTGGTACATTTATTATCCTTTTTAGAGAAATATTATCTACTGGGTTTTGTATCAGTCTTAAAAATGCTATGATATCCTTTATTTCTTTTCTATCATAGAATTTTAATCCTCCTACAATTTTATATGGTATATTTGATTTTACAAGCCATTCCTCAAGTACACGTGATTGAGCATTTGTTCTATAAAGTATGGCAAAATCAGAGTAATCTTTATGGTCCTTATTTTTTATATCCATGATTTTATTTGCTATGAAACTAGCTTCTGCATGTTCATTATCACCATTATATAAGCCTATGTTTGTTCCTTCATTTTGTGATGTCCATAGGTTTTTACCTTTTCTGCCCATATTATTATCTATTACCCTATTTGCAGCATCTAATATGTTTTTAGTTGAACGATAATTTTGCTCAAGTTTTACAGTTTTAGCATTTGGATAGTCTACTTCAAAATCAAGAATATTACGTATATCAGCGCCTCTCCATCCATAGATCGAATTATGAACTACTATATCATTAGATATATATTGTCTTAAATTAGGTACAGATATATCATAAACATATCCTTCATAATCTAATACATTAACAGTCTCCACAATATCCTCTACTATTTCACCATTTTCATAGACAGGAATACTCATCCCCACCCTTATGTGTGATGCTGGCATATAATTAAATGTAGTTTCCTTTGTAAGTTTTGCTCTTTTAACTATTTCAATATCATCCTCTAAAGATATGATTTTTTTAGAGTAAGTAAGTGCTTGGTCGTATTCTTCTATATCATTAGAATTATTATTAAATTGTACTAGATGATTATAATGACCCTTATTCTTGTTGATTTCTTTACTAGCAAAGAAATCAACATATGCAGTCTTGTTTAAGTTTTCTTCCACATTTAACTTCCCAAACATAATATGATTAGGAGTTGTTTTTATCATTTTATTCTTTCTAGTTTTAATTTCTATTACAGGACCTTTATAATATTTTTCTTTCTTTTTATCAATTTTACCTTCTAGTACTTTTCCCCATCCACTAGCAGATATTATATTTGTTTGTTCTTCTAAAGAATTAACCTCTTTATATCCTTCACTGGTTTTGATTTGTATATCTGGAAGAACGCATTGATCATCATCTCCCACTACACATACATTTTTGTGAATATTTCCCAGTAATTTTACTAATTCATATTGGGCTCTATTTGTATCTTGGTACTCATCTACTAAAATATATTTAAATTTCTTTTGATAAAATTTAAGTATATCCGGATTATCTCTAAATAATTCTATAGTTTTTCCAATTAAATCATCAAAATCAAGAGCATTATTTTTTTGTAATTTTTCTTGATATAATTTATATATTTCACCTTTTTGTCTCTCTCTAAAATCACTATAATTATCATTTATATATGTATCAGGATCTATTAATTTATCCTTCATACTACTTATAAAATTAATCATGGATTTCGGCTCATACATCTTTTCATTTACATTTAATTGTTTTATTGTATCTTTTATAACTGTATTTTGGTCAGATCCATCAAATATAATAAAATTTCTATTATATCCTATTTTATCAATATCACGTCTAAGTATTCTTACACACATGGAGTGAAATGTTCCAACCCACATATCTTCTACTCTTATATCCACTAATCTTTCAATTCTTTCTTTCATTTCCTTTGCAGCTTTATTTGTAAAAGTGATTGCTAAGATATTATCTGGAAAGATGTTTTTTTGTTCTAATATATATGCTATTCTATGTGTCAAAACTCTAGTCTTACCACTTCCTGCTCCAGCCAAAACTAAAAGTGGCCCTTCTGTAGTCTTTACAGCTTCTCTTTGCTCATCATTAAGTCCATCTAAAAAACTCATTAATCTGCTCCTCTCAAAAGTAAACTCTACTATCTATTATATACGAAAATAAGTTCTATTAAAAGAGAGACTTAGGGACTGTTCCCAAAGTCTCTTAATCTAATTAAATTAATTAATATTCTTCTATTTCCATACTATCATATATTGATTCTATAAAATCCATATCGATTTCATTATTTACAACTTTATAAACTCTATATTCATCATTTTGTTCTATTTTAGTTATATTTCTTTCTTTATCTTCACTTTCAATTATATATCCTAAATACAAAGTAATATATTTTTCATTTAAAACCTTTATACCCAGCCTTCCAGAATTAGAGGTAGATATACTTATATCAATATTATCTTCCCATTCATAATATTGTTTATCTGCATTTCTTCTTTTATATTCTAATTTTTTCAAGTAATCTAATAGCTCTTTTATCTTTTTAGATTCATCACTTTTACCTATATATCCATTTTCTCTATGTATACTCATGTCAGTAAATTCAATATCATCATAATATTTAAGTGCTATTTCATCAAAATTTTGCACCTTGAAAAATTCAGTTACTCCATCATAGTTTAAAAAATCATTATATATAAATAATGATAACCATAAAATTATAAGAATAAAAAAACTCTTTTTACCCATATAAATCCCCCTCTAATAAATATTATATAGGAAAATAAGTGATATTTGAAGGAATATAATAATAAAAAATCATGGATAAGTATTTTAAAATACTTATCCATGATTTAAATATTTATTTTCTTTTTATTACCATCTACTTCCATGCATTCCATTTCCACCGTTCATACCATTTCTATATCCATCATCTCCATGCATATAATTATGCATTTCTACCATATCTTCTCTATCTATATTCTCCATCATTCTTCCCATATATTCATATCCATTTTCATTCATTATATCTATCATATTATCATAATCTTCATCTGATATATTATTCATATAATCAGTCATAGCATCATAATCATTGTTTTCCATATGTTCTGCTGCATCATCATATCCATTTTCATTCATTATATCTATCATCTCTTTATATTCATTATCTCTATCGTTATCATTATTTCTATCCATATCTCTATCTTCCACTTTAGCTTCATCATAAGTTGTAGGATTAATATTTTTTTCTTCTTTATCTGTATTTGCTCCAAAAGCTACTCCTCCTGCTATTAGTGATACTATTAATGCTCCTGATATAATTATTTTATTCTTTTTCAATTAACACACTCTCCTTTTCTTTTCTTTAATTACATTATAAAATATAAATTTGAAGAAATTATGAAGAAATAAAAAAGACTAGCTAGAATTTTAAATTCTAAATAGTCCTTTTACTCATTTCTTTCATTTAAATTGAAGCTTCAATTGCAGACTTAAGAGTCCCAGCAACTCCTTTTGCAACTTCTTTTAATTCTTCTTCATCAAATAATCCTATTAAAGTCTCTGGATTTGTCATTCCTATATATGTTTTATCATCTTCTCTTCTTACTACCATTTTACAAGGTAGTACATATCCTATGTGAATATTTTTCTCTAATACTTCTTTTGCTTGTTTTGGATTACACACTTCAAGTACTACAAAATCATTTTCAAATTCTAATCCTTTTTCTTCAAGCTTATCTTTAAAATTAAGCTCCCACAATACTCCAAAGCTATCTTTTTTTAAATTTTTCTTTAAAGATTTAATTGCCTCATCTAAACTCTTTTCTGTGCTTTTTTCAAAAACTATATCCATCATTTTTACCTCCTTATATTTTAATACTATCTTATTGCCTATTTTAAATTCTTTAATCTAGTTTTATATTCTTCTTCTGATATTTCACCCTTTGCATATCTTTCTTTTAATATGTCAGTTGCCCTGTTTGAACTTGAATTATTGTTGCCTGAAGAATTCTTTATAAACATTCTAGCAAGTACTATCACTACTGCAACTATTATTAGTAATTTTACTATGTCATATACAATGAACCATCCACTCATGCGAGATCCAAAATTCATCATATCATTCCATCCAGTATCCATAAATCCATGCATTTACTCTCCCCCTATTCTTTTAATATTTTCTTCTTCCTATTATATTCTTCCTCATCTATTTCGCCTCTTGCATATCTTTCGTTTAATATATCAAGTGGATTGCTTTTTCTATACGAATTACTAGTATTTGAATTGTTATTTTCATTGAAATACTTTATAAGAAAATATCCAATTATTATAACTATTATTAATCCCAAGATTCCACCTCCTCCAAACATTTCATATCCGCCATGCATCATATTATCAACTCCTCTTAATTCCTATATTCATTATAATGCTTAAATTTGAAGAAATTATGAATTTGATTTATTATTTCTTATTTCTATTAATTTTACTATATCACTCCATACATCTTGATATTCAATGTATTCTTCTTTAAATCCAGCTATTTTTAAATTATCTATAGTTTCTCTATTAATATTTGCTCCCCAAATATTTAAGGGTATAAAATTAACTATATCCATGAATTTACCTACTACTTCATTCTCACTTCTCATATGTTCAAGCATTATTATTTTTCCATTATCTTTACAAACTCTTCTAATTTCTTCTAATCCTTTAATAGGATCTGGAACTGAGCAAAATACACAAGATGTAAGGACTGTATCAAATGTATTATCGGGAAATTCCATGTTTTGTGCATCCATTTCTATTAATTTTATATTTTCTTTATTTTTAATTTTTTCTCTTGCTTTTTCAAGCATGTTTTTGCTAAAATCTATTCCTATAATATCTAAGGTATCAGGATAATATATTAAATTTTTCCCTGTACCTACTCCCACTTCAAGTATTTTTTCTCCTTCTATTCTTTCAATTAGCTTTTCTCTCCACTTACCCATAGCCATATTTTCCATTGGACTCTCTATTAGGTCATATATTTTTGATACTCTGTTGTATCTATTTTTAATTTTTTCATTATTATTCATTTATCCACCTCTTATATTCATAGCCTAAAGTTTTAAAATACAAAAGCTATCTAGACTCTTTTTATGCCTGATAGCTTTTGTATTATGATTTAATCTTCAAGATCTTCTATTAATTTTTTCATTTCTTTTATTTCTTTTTTCTGAGCCTTGATTATATCATCTGCGAGTTTTCTAACTCTAGGATCTGATATATTTGCTCTTTCACTTGTAAGTATTGCTATAGAATGATGAGGTATCATACCTTCCATATAATCTACATCGTCTATTGTCGTTTGATTTCTCATTAAAGCAAAAGATGATGCAAATACTAATACACTTACTGCTACAATAGCTATATTGATTTTTTTGTTTTTTAACATATGTAGCATAAATCCTAACATTATAACAGCCATTACACAGGTTGAAAGTATTGTCATGTATAATCTCATTTCACTGAAAAAAATATGATTTAATTCATAAGTATTAAAATGCATTACCATATACATAAATATAGCAGAAGTTGCAATCATTCCAAAAAACTTATAATAACCTTTACTCATCTTTAGCACTCCTTTTATTTTTATCTTATTTCAAATTATACCCTGGTGTTTTTTTGTTATTCAAAAAAATGTCTCACTATTCTACTTTAAGAAGTTTTGCATTTATTGCTACTACTATTGTACTTATTGACATAAGTACTGCACCTACTGCGGGAGAAATCACTATTCCAATGCTATATAATACTCCTGCAGCAAGTGGAATTGCAAATACATTGTATCCCGTTGCCCATATGAGATTTTGAATCATTTTCCTATAGGTAGCTTTTCCAAAGTCAATTAAAGTTACTACATCTTGTGGATTAGAATTTACAAGTATTATATCTGCAGTTTCAGCTGCTACATCAGTTCCTGAACCAATAGCAATTCCTACATCAGCTTGGGCGAGTGCCGGCGCATCATTTACTCCATCTCCAGTCATTGCGACGAACCTACCTTCTGATTGTAATTCTTTTATTTTTTCTTGTTTTTGATCAGGTAATACTTCTGCAAAATATCCATCTAGTCCTAATTCTTCAGATACTTGTTTGGCTGTTTTTTCATTATCACCTGTAAGCATCCATGTTTTAATTCCTTCTTCTTTAAGTCTCTTTATTGCATCATAAGATTCTTCTCTTATTCTATCTGAAAGTCCTATTGCTGCAATTAATTTACCACCAACAAGTAAAAATACATCAGTTGATACACCATGTGCAGGAAGCTCTTTTGGCACCTTGATATTTTCTTCCCTTAAATATCCAGGGCTTACTACCATAACATCTTTATCATCTATCTTTCCTTCTACACCCTTTCCTTTTATAGCCTGAAAATCATCCATTTCTAAAATAGATAAATTCATTTCTTCTAATCTTTCCATTATACCTGTTGCAATCGGATGTTCAGAATTATTTTCTAAAGTTGCTGCCATTTCTATCACTTTTTCTTCTGTATACTCATCATCAAACACTTCTATAAAATTAACTCCAAACTCTCCATGAGTTAATGTACCAGTTTTATCAAATACTAAAGTATCAATTTTTCTTGAGTTTTCAAATTGTGTCCTATTTCTTATAAGCAAACCATTTTTAGCAGATTGTGCTGTAGATGTAGCTACCACTAATGGCATTGCAAGACCTAATGCATGGGGGCATGCAATAACCATAACTGTAGCCATTCTTGCTATTGCAAATGTGAAATCTCCAGTTATTAAATACCAAATGATAAGGGTAGCAAATCCAACTGTAAGAGTTATAATTGTCAGCCAAAAAGCTGCTCTATCTGCTAAGTTTTGAGTTTTAGATTTAGATTCTTGAGCACGCTCTACCATATCAATTACTTTTGATAAATATGTGTCTTTACCAATATTTTTAACTTCAACTTCTAATGATCCATCTTTATTTATTGAACCACCTATTAATTTATCTCCTTTGCTCTTCTCTACAGGCTTTGATTCTCCTGTTAACATTGATTCGTTTATATAGCTACTTCCCTTTACAATAATTCCATCTGCAGGTATTTTTTCTCCTGGCTTTATTAGTATTTTATCTTCTGATTTAAGTTCACTTATATCCACCTCTACTACATCTCCATCTTTAAATAAATGGGCTGTATTTGGCATAAGTTCTGCTAGCTTATCAAGTGCACTTGATGCACTCATTACAGCTCTCATTTCTATCCAATGACCTAGTAGCATAATATCAATAAGGGTAGCAAGTTCCCAGAAAAAGTCGCTTCCTTCTAAGCCAAATACTGTGGCTGTACTGTAGAAGTAAGCTACTGAAATTGCCATAGCTATTAGAGTCATCATACCTGGCTTTTTTTCTTTTAATTCATCTTTAAGTCCTGTTAAAAATGGCCATCCACCATAGAAATATATAAATGTGGATAGTGCAAACAATACATATCCATCACCAGTAAATTCTATACTAAAATTAAACCACTCTTGTATCATTGGTGAAAGTATAAGTATAGGAATTGTAACAATTAGTGATATGAAAAATCTTCTTTTAAAATCTTTTATCATCATTTCATGATGGTTGTGATGGTCCTGTCCATCGTGATCTTCATGTCCCTCATTAGATTCATGATTTTCATGTCCTTTATGTTTTTCATGCCTATCGTGATAATCTTTTTTACTCATTAAAAAAACTCCTTCTAATTTATATTTATTAATAATATACCCTTCAATTTTTAATTTATATAAGTTTTTAAAAAATACTTTTCCAAATTTGGAAAAGTATTTTTCTCTTATAGTTTAATAAAATCTATTTCATGAGGTTCATTGCCTAATTGAACCTTTTTTATTACTTCAAATGATTTTACATCTATTATATTTAATTTGCCTGTTTCTAGATCTGTTACATAGGCATATTTATTATCAGGAGAAATTGATATGTGATTTGGCTCACCTTCAATTCCTATTTTTTTAATAACTTTCTTTGTCTCCGCATCTATAATTGCAATATTTTTGTCGAATTTATTTGTGGTCCAGATATATTTATTGTCACTTGTTACTGCTATACCATGAGTTCCTGCACTTACTTTTATTTTATCTATTTCATCTTTTTTATCAATATCTACTATGGAAAGACTTCCATTTTGAACATTTGCTACATATAAATATTTTCCATCAGGAGATGGTTCAGTTTCATTTGGCATAATACCAACTTTTACTGTATCAGTTATCACACCTTTTTCTATATCTACAATAGATACATCATTTGACATTACATTAGCAACATAAGCTATTTTACTATCCTTTGAAAAATCTATATGTGCTGGACTTTTTGAATTTGTCTTTATTGTTTTTATAACTTTGTCAGTTTGTGTATCTATTATTTGTATATAATTATAGTTGTCATCTACTTCTAATGCCCCACTTGCTAATAGAAGATATTTACTATCAGGGGTAATGTCAATACCATGTATTCTTTTTCCAGTATCTATTGTATCAGTAACTTTTTTAGATTTTGTATCATATACAAATACTTTCCCCTCATCTAAATCACCAGTATATATTTTTTTACCATCATTAGTTGCTGCTATACCATGAGATACTTTTTCTCCAATTTTTATAGTGTCTTGTACTTCCTTATTTTTAGTGTCAAAGACAGATATAGTACCATCATCTACATTGGGTATATATGCTAAATATTCATCATTTGTATTATTAATGAAGTAATAGGTTCCTATAGCAGATAATACTATAACTACTAGCAAAGTTCTAATTATATTCTTATTCATATTTTCTCCTCTTATTTTATATTATTTAATTCATCTTTTTCCCATAGAAATTTTCTTGATTCGACCCCACCTAAATCTTTTATTTCAATTTCTACAAATTCTGTATCATTATCAATTATATTTTGGCCTTTATATGTTTTAGGTAACTTTAACTCTCCACTTAAATGATGACCTGACCCTTCAGTTAACTGCCATGAAAATCCTTCATCTACATTTATTTTATCTGTTTTTAAGTTTACTAAGTTTTCATATTCAACACTTTCAAGATCTACTGAATGAGTATTTAACATCAATTCAAATATTAAATTTTCATCATTATCTTCTACTATATTTTTTAATACTATAGCTATATCAACACTACCTCCCCTATTACTTCTTATATAATCTTGGTAATCTGTTTCTTCTTCACCTTCTTCTGATTCTTTTTCTACTTCTTCTTCATCAACTTCTTCTATTTGATTATCATTTACTACTTCAGGTGTTTCATCATTTCTTAGCATACCTAATACAGGTATGCTAAGCATGGCTAACACTACTATTACTATGATTATTTTTTCCATTTTTTCGCCCCTAATCTAATTACAAATTTTTATTTTTACTTGGTTTAAAACCTTTAAGTCTAAGTGCATTTGTTAGTACTGATACTGAGCTTAAACTCATTGCAGCTGCTGCAAACATTGGATTTAATTTTGGTCCTCCAAACATATATAAAAGACCTGCTGCAAGGGGTATTCCTAAGATATTATATGCAAAGGCCCAAAATAAATTTTGTTTTATATTTTTAATTGTAGCCTTACTTAGTTCTATTGCTGTTACAACATCCATAATATCACTTTTCATAAGCACGATATCAGCTGATTCCATTGCCACATCTGTACCTGAACCTATTGCCATACCAACATCAGCTTGTGCTAAAGCTGGGGCATCATTTATTCCATCTCCTACCATAGCAACTTTTTTATCTTTATTTTGAAGTTTCTTAACTTCTTCCGCCTTATCTTCAGGTAAAACTTCAGCTAATACTATGTCTATTCCCACTTGTTTTGCTATTGCATTTGCTGTTCTTTTATTATCACCTGTAATCATTGCTACTTCTATATTCATCTCATGTAATTTTTTTATAGCTTCCATACTATTTTCTTTTACTGTATCTGCAACTGCTATAATACCTGCTAATTTTTCATTTATAGCAATATACATAGGCGTTTTACCTTCATTAGCTAATCTATCTGATTCATCTTGCAATGTTATCCCTATATTTCTATCATCTATAAGTTTTTTATTGCCAAGCAATATGTCTTTTCCTTGAATCATTACTTCTATACCATGACCTGGTATTGCATTAAACTTTTCTACTTCATTAAATATTAACTTTCTTTTTTCAGCTTCTCTAACTATAGCTTCTCCAAGTGGATGTTCTGATCCCTTTTCTGCTGCTCCTGCTATTTTTAATAGTTCATCTTCACTATACTCATTTGTAGTTATAATATCAGTAACTTTAGGTTTACCTTCAGTAATAGTACCGGTTTTGTCAAATACAATTGTATTTATTTTATGTGTAGTTTCAAGTGGAGCTCCACCTTTTATTAGCACACCATATTCAGCTCCTTTTCCAGTCCCTACCATTATTGCTGTTGGTGTTGCAAGTCCTAATGCACACGGGCAAGCTATCACAAGTACTGCTATAAATATAGTAAGAGCAAATATTCCTGTAGCACCCGATATATACCAAGCTACACCTGATAATATTGCTATAGCTATCACTACTGGTACAAAATACCCTGATATAACATCTGCAAGCTTTGCTATTGGTGCTTTAGAACCTTGGGCATCTTCTACTAATTTTATGATTTGTGATAGTGCAGTATCTTTTCCCACTTTTGTAGCTTTGAATTTTATTGAACCATTTTTATTAATACTTGCACCTATTACTTTACTTCCCATGTTTTTTTCAACAGGTATACTTTCTCCTGTGAGCATAGATTCATCTATTGATGTGTTTCCTTCAATTACAGTTCCATCTACAGGTATTTTATCTCCAGGTTTAACTAATATAACATCTCCAACTTCTACTTCCTCTATGGGTATAATTACTTCTTTGCCATCTTGGACCACTATTGCTGTTTTAGGTTGAAGCCCCATCAGTTTTTTAATTGCTTCTGATGTCTTTCCTTTTGATACAGATTCTAGATACTTTCCTAAAAGAATAAGTGTGATTATTACTCCTGCTGTTTCAAAATATAAATCATTTGCATAGCTTACATCGCCATTATATATTTGAATTGTGCCATATATACCATAAAGTATTGCAGCTCCTGTTCCTATTGCTATAAGTGAATCCATATTTGGACTTCTTCTTATAAGAGCTTTAAGACCTATAGTATAAAATTTATTCCCAGCTATAACTACAGGAATAGTTAATATAAGTTGAGTTAAAGCAAAATTTAGGGGATTAAGAGATGGTTCAATAATTTCTGGTATGGGAAAATTAAGCATATGACCCATAGCAATATAAAGTAGTGGAACTGAGAATATTGCAGAAACTATAAATTTCTTCCATAATGTCCTCATTTCTTTTTGTCGTCTTTGTTTTTCCATATCTACCTTTTCAGTAGCTTCCATCTCTAATGGCTCATAGCCTGCTCTTTCTACTGCTTCTTTGATATCTGTAATTCTAGTTAAATATGGATTATATTTTATTTTTGCCTTTTCTGTAGCAGAATTAACTGATATAGTTTCAATACCTTCAAGCTTTCTTACTTCTTTTTCTATTGAATTTGCACAAGAGGTACAAGTCATTCCACCTATTGGCATAGTTACTTCTCTAAAGTCAACTTCTTCTTCCACACTATATCCTGCATTATCAACTGCTTTTTTTATGTCTTCTAGTGTAGTCTTGGATTCATCAAAGTCTACATTTAACTTTTCTGTAGCAAAATTTACATTTGCATTTTTAATTCCTTCAATTTTATTTACATTTTTTTCTACTGTATTAGCACAAGATGAACAAGTCATACCATTGATTTTAATTGTTTCACTTTTCATTTATATTACCTCCTATTAATGTATAAAATAATAAAACCAAACTGAAAAGATTCCTAATGCTGCTATCAATATATAATGATGTATTGGGCCTTTAGTATTATTATTTTGTGTTTTATTTTGTGTTTTCTTGCCTTTATTTTTTTTCTTTATAATATTATTAGCTATAATTGCAATAATAATTATAATTAAGCTAGTAATATGTGCTATGGAAAATGGACCTACTACCATAGGATTTGTTCTAAAGAATTCTACAATATGGATAGGTTACACTTAATTATACAATAAAAACTCGGACATGATATAATAAATA
>NZ_JBQCYD010000048.1:0-17691 GCF_052088025.1 Senegalia sp. (in: firmicutes)
AATATAAATATATATTAAATATTTAAATAAAAAGCTGCAATTCCTCTCCACATTTAAAAATGGGAGCTTCCTTGCAGCATATTTTGTGATTAACCTTTTAAAAATGATATTAAAAAAATAATCAAAGCTATACTATAAATAACAATAGAAGTTATATATAACTTCTTTGCTTTTCTTTTGTTATTTCCTTCAGTTTTATAATATCTTCTTAAAAAGATATTTGATATTATTAAAATTATCATAGCAACTATAAATATAGTATTTTTTGAAATTCCTAATCCTAATATATTAATCACCTCACGATTTATTTGAACAACTTTACTTTTCGTTATTTTTCACCTCTAATAATTATATCATTTTTTTCTTCAATATTATAAAGCTCAATTTTATAATCTTGATTATACCAATTAGTTTCAAATAAATCATCTATATATCGTTTATCTTCTAACTCTACTTTTATTTCCTGATCTAAAGGGATGGCATCTTTATTTCCATATGAGTAATAATATCCTTCAAAATCATAATATTCTTTTTTAGAATACTTTGCTAGCTCTTCAGGATAGTATAGTCTTATATTAAATTTATTTGAACCTTTACCATAATCTATTAATTCTAGATCTAGGCTTATATAAACCTTATCTTCTGTTGAAGAAATATGCATATCAGATTCTACTATATCCATACTTTCTAATCCATCATTTCTAAGAGAATGAAAACTTGTTCTTGAAAAGTCTAATACCAAATCCATACTTGGAATTATTATCCCTACTATTATTATGAAAATCAATAGCTTATTATTATATTTGAATTTTTCCAATCTAAATATTCCAACTATAGAAATTATATATAGGGTTAGTGGTATGATTCCAGCTATATAAAGCACACTTGTCTCAAATTTTATAGGTCTTATAAAATATTCAATTATAGAATATGAATCATGAGGCAACTTATAACTTATTAAGCTTGCAAAAAATATAATCCCTAAATACATGAGTGCTTTTTTATTATCTTTTTTCAATTAATCTCCCCCTTGATTAACTTCTAAATTATTTACAACTAAATTATATCATAAACTCCACTAACTTGTATTGCAATATAGTCTTTTTTATAGTATACTATGTTGTATAGCAAGGTAGGTGATTTGTTTGGTAGATAATACTCAAATTTTAAAGGGTATACTAGAGGGTTGTATACTTAAATTAATAGATGATAGTCCTGTATACGGCTATGAACTTGCATTAAAGTTGCAGGAATATCACTTAGATGTAAGTGAAGGTTCTATTTATCCAGTACTTCTAAGATTACAAAAAAAGAAACTTATAAGTGGGAAAATGAAAAAATCAGCAAGTGGTCCTAATAGAAAGTATTATTATTTAACTGAAGAAGGAAAAAAATATCTAGAGGAATTTGAGCTAAGTTGGAAAAATATAAAAAAAAGTGTAGATGGTTTGATGGATGGGGGAATTGATAATGAAGACTAAGGAATTAATTAAATTGAATAATGAAAAAAGAGAAAAACTGACTGATGAAAATTTAAAGTATTATGAAGAAGTCTTACTTTATATAAGAACATCATTTAGAAAAAAAGAAGTTGAAAGTGAAGAAATTTTAGCAGAATTATTAGATCATCTTTTAGATGCACAGAAAAATGGAAAAACTGCTAAAGAAATATTTGGTGCAAGTCCAACAGAGTATGCAAAGGAAATAACAGAAGAATTACCTACAATGAATTTAAAAGAAAAACTTTTATTTTTTGCTCCATCTGCTTTGTTTCTTTTTGCAGGTGTACTTTTAGTAAATGCTATATTTACTCCGCTATTAAACTATGCTTTAAATATAGGTGAAATAAAGGATACTATATATTTAGGCTCAATCATAGTAGAAGGTTTGCTAATTACATTAGTTTCAGCTGTATTTTTATATTTACTTATGAAATCTGTAAGAGATTCAAATTTCAATATTAAAAATAAGGTAATAAAGTTTTTAGTTTATTGGTTATTTTCTATGTTATATATAGCTTTGTTTACATTGATTTTTTATCTTATTCCTGATTTTGGATATAAAGTTACAATTCCAGTTTATATTCAACTTTTACTAGGAGCAATTTTTGCTATATCAGGATTTGCCATATATAAATCTAATAATTAAAATAAAAAGCATCTATAACTCTACGCCATTGTAGTCTTATAGATGCTTAATTTTATTTTATAGAGGCTTTTATGAAGTCTCTAAATAGTGGGTGACTTCTTGTTGGTCTTGATTTGAATTCTGGATGGAACTGACTTGCTACAAACCAAGGATGATCTTTAAGTTCTACTATTTCAACTAATCTCTCATCTGGTGAAACACCACTTATTATTAGTCCCTTTTCTTCTAATTGCTCTCTATAATGATTGTTGTATTCATATCTATGTCTATGTCTTTCATATATTAAATCTTCTCCATAAGCTTCTCTTGCCTTTGTGCCTTCTTTTAATTTACATGGGTATAATCCAAGTCTCATAGTTCCACCCATATCTTCTATATCTTTTTGTTCTGGCATCAAATCTATTACAGGATATGTTGTATTTGGAAGTAATTCTGAACTATGTGCATCTGATAGGTCTAATACATTTCTTGCAAATTCTACTACTGCCATCTGCATTCCAAGGCATATTCCAAAGAAAGGTATATTGTTTTCTCTTGCATATTTTGTTGCACAAATTTTACCCTCTATACCCCTATCACCAAATCCACCTGGTACAAGTATGCCGTCTGCATCTTTTAATACATCAGCACAGTTTCCACCATTTAATTCTTCTGAATGTATCCAATCTATACATACTTCTACTTCATTTGCTATACCTGCATGGTTTAATGATTCTGCTACTGAAAGATATGCATCTTTAAGTTCTACATATTTTCCAACTAAAGCTATCTTTACTTTCTTTTCACGGTTTTTCATCTTTTCTACCATATTAGTCCATTCTGATAAATCAGGCTCTTTCACATCTAAATTAAGTCTATCTATTACCATTTGTGGAAGACCTTCTTTTTCAAGCATGAGTGGAACTTCATATAGTGTATCGGCATCTAAGTTTTGAACTACATTTGTGTGATCCATATTTGAAAATAATCCTATTTTTTCTTTTATTTCTTGTGATAATTCATATTCTGATCTACATACTAATACATCTGGTTGAATCCCTATTCCTCTAAGCTCTTTTACACTATGTTGTGTAGGTTTTGTCTTGATTTCTCCTGCTTTTGAAAGATAAGGTACTAGTGTAACATGTATATACATGACATTTTCACGACCAACATCATATTTAACCTGTCTTATTGCTTCTAGGAAAGGAAGACTTTCTATATCGCCTACTGTTCCACCTATTTCTGTGATAACTACATCTACATTCTTTTCTTTGGAAACTCTATATACTCTGTCCTTTATTTCATTTGTTACATGAGGTATTACTTGAACTGTTCCTCCAAGATAATCTCCTCTTCTTTCTTTTGTGATAACTGACCAATATACTTTCCCTGTAGTTACATTGTTGTTTTTACTTAAGTTTATATCAATAAATCTTTCATAGTGACCTAAATCTAAGTCTGTCTCCGCCCCATCATCTGTCACAAAAACCTCTCCATGTTGATATGGACTCATAGTTCCTGGATCTACGTTTAAATATGGGTCAAATTTTTGTATGCTTACTTCAAGACCTCTACTTTTTAAAAGTTGTCCTAAAGATGCTGCTGTTATTCCTTTTCCAAGTGATGATACTACACCACCGGTTACAAAAATATATTTAGTAGCTGCCATTTTTCTCCTCCTAAGTTTTTCTTATATATCAAACGTTCATTTATATTACATTAACTCATAGTATTGTATATTAAAGCTTTATTTATGTCAATTGAATTTGACTTGATTTACCTATATATTATATCAAAAAATTAAAGGATTCTCACTTTAAAGTGAGAATCCTTTAATTATTATACTAATTTTCTCTCTACCATTTCAGTAACTACGAAACTTGCTACATCATTTGCATAGCTTCCTGTAGTAAATCCTGCATCATATCCTAGTTCTTTTGCAAGCTCATGGGAAAGACGTGGCCCACCACATGCAAGAACTATTTTATCTCTCATACCTTCTGCTTCTAATAGTTCTACAAGTTCAGTAAGGTTTGGTATATGAACATTTTTTTGAGTTACTATTTGAGATACAAGTATTGCATCAGCATCTTCTTCTATTGCTCTTGCTACAAGCTCTTCATTTGGCACTTGACTGCCCATGTTTATAGCTTCTATGCCTTTGTATCTCTCTAAGCCATAATGTCCGTCAAAGCCCTTCATATTCATTATAGCATCTATTCCAACAGTATGAGCATCAGTTCCTGTACATGCTCCTATTAATTTTACATCTCTTTTTATATTTTCTTTTATAAACTCTTCTACTCCTGATTTATCCATAGATTCTACTTCTACTTTTGGAACTTCAATTTTCGTATAATCTACTGTATGCATACATCTTCCATATACTACAAAGAATGTATATCCTACTCCAAGATCAGAATAATGAACTACTTCTGGTTCTTCAAGACCCATTTTCTTTGCAAGTATTCTTGCAGCTTCTTTAGTTTCATCATTATATGGTACTGGCATTGTAAAAGATAATTGCATCATTCCGTCATTTAATGTGTCACCATATGGTTTTATTTTAGTTAAATCTACTTTTTCTACTGCCATTATTTAGTCCCTCCAAGCATCATTTTGATAAATGGATTATAATAATCTTTATCTTTCTTTATTACGCCATCAAGGCCTTTTCCACCATCTCTTGGTCTTTTAACATCTCCAAATTTACCTTTTTCTATAGCTGAAAATAATCCTTCTTGTTCTATATCTTTAAGAAGTTTCTCTGCTTTGTTTAATACATCATGAGCTCTTGTTTGAATCATTCCACCATCTTTAAATTGTATCTCTTCTCCTATGTCACGAGCATTGTTAAATACATATTGTGCATTTTGGATAGAAAGCATTCTATCTTGAAGATGTGGTGTGTGAATTGCTTCTGTATGCATTCCTAATAATTGTAATCCTTGGTTTGTCCAAACAGATATTAAATTAAATAAAGCATCTTGAATATGACCTTTAAATATATTTCCTGTCATAAACTTAGTAGGTGGCATATATTTAAGTGGTGCTTTGGGGAATATCTCACGAGACATTTGTGCTTGAGATAATTCTAATAAAAATCCATTCTCTAAACTTGGGTCCATTTCAAATGCATGACCAAGTCCCATTTGCTCTTCTGGTATTCCAGCTTTTAATGCAAATTGTTCATTCATAAATTGTGATGCAAGTACAGTATGAGCTTCTTCTACTGCATCAGCTGTAGTAAGGTAGTTATCTTCTCCTGTGTTTATGATAACTCCACCAAAACCATTTATTATTCTAGAGAAATATTGGTCTACTAAAGTTCTTTGCATATTTATATCTCTAAAAAGTATTCCATATAATGCATCATTTAACATTACATCTAATCTTTCAAGAGCACCCATTGCTGCAATCTCTGGCATACAAAGTCCAGAACAATAGTTACAAAGTCTGATATATCTTCCTACTTCTTCTCCTACTTCATCAAGAGCTTCTCTCATTATTCTGAAGTTTTCTTCAGTAGCATAAGTACCACCAAATCCTTCAGTTGTAGCACCATATGGTACATAATCAAGTAATGATTGAGCTGTAGTTCTTATAACAGCTATGATGTCAGCACCTTGTCTTGCTGCTGCTTGTGCTTGAACTACGTCTTCATATATATTTCCTGTTGCAACTATTACATAAAGATATGGTTTTCTACCTTCACCTAAAGTTTCAATATATTCTTCTCTTCTAAGTTTGTTTTTTCTTATTTTTTCTGTAGAATCTTGTGCTATTGTATCTATTCTAGAATATATATCTTCATCACTAGCTATTGGTAATTTAGTAAGGTCTATATCTCCTCTACTTACCATTTCTGCTACCATTTGTGGACCTTCTCCAGTATGAACCATAGCATTTCCTATCCAATAAGCTATACCTCTCTCAAGTCCTCCGCCTTCACTTACATTTTCTACTATTACATTTGGTAATGGTCTTTCTATTTCATCTACTCCATCAACCCCAAGTAATCTTGCTACTGTTCTTTCTACTGATACAGTAGAATGTTTATCTATAAATTCTTGAACATCTTCTGCAATATTTTTTGCAGAATTTCTTGCATCTTCTACTTTATTAAAATCAAGATTTAATTTACTATTCATTTATTTATCCCCTTCCATGAGTGTTTTTTCTGCTAAATTTATTATCTCTTCTTGCAAGCCCATAAATTTAGATATATTTAATGCATCTCTTGGTACAGATGCTGAATTTTCAAGTCTTTGTAATCTATAATCCATAAATTTAGATATGGTTTCTATGCCTATGTTTTGATTTATTCGTGTTTTCTTTTGAAGTTGATCAAAGTCAAGATTTTTAAGTCCTATAACTTGATAATGAACTACTCCTTTGGTATTTGCAACATTATCATAATGGGTAGTTATTACTGATATTGATTTTTTATTTAAAAGATATTCTACTACACCCTTACTTATTGCATGACCTTCTTTTGGATTTGTACCACGTGCTAATTCATCTATTAATATAAGTCCGCTCTCATCACTTTTATCTATTGCAACTTTAACTCCATCAATTTCTCCCCCAAATGTACTTAGTCCACTATCAATAGATTGTGCATCCCCCATAGATACAAATATATAATCACGAAGCGACATTTCCATGTGTTTTGCTGGAACTAATAGTCCGTACTGTGCCATAGCAGTAAGTAGTGCAATAATTTTTAAACTTATAGTTTTTCCGCCCATATTTGCACCAGTTATGCAGGTCACACCTTTATTTAAATATATTGATATGGGAATAAATTCTCCATTTCTTTTTTGTATTTCTTTTTGTGATTTTGGATGAATCCCATCAATTATATTAATTTCATCATTATCTAATATTTTAGGTTGATTTGCATTTAATTTAAGCGCTAAATAAGCTTTGGCTAATTTAAAATCCAAATTACCTATTGATTCAATATTATTCATTAAAAAATCAAAGTGAAAAGCTACTTCAGAAGAAATCTCTTCTCTGATTTTAAGTTCTTCTTCTTCTTCTTTCATCTTTAAATTTTCAAGTTTGATCATTGCATCAGATATTTCCCTAGAATCTCTTATAATATATCTCATAGCCATATAGGATTCTGATAAATATTCAAATTCATCATTTTTATTTAAAGAATTGATGAGTTCTATATTCTCTTTTGAAACTACTACTTCTCCCTTTGGATCTATTCTTATATTTAATTTATCTTTTAATTCTTTTCTTTTTTTGTTTTTTTCTAATTTTATTACCTTTCCGATATCCCTTTTGCTAGCCCTGATTTTTCTTAGTTGATCTGAATATTCTTCATATATATAAAATGTTTGAAGCCCTTTATCTTCAGGATCAAATAATAATCTTAATGTTTCAGATGATTCTACCAATATGTCATCAAACATTTCAAAGGGTAATTTATGCATTACCGCTTCAATATCTTCTAGTAAAGATACAAATGTCTTTATTTCATAAAGTTCTACAACCGAAAGTATTCCATTGTTTTTAGTTCTATATATGGAATTTCTTATGTCTTTTATGTGAGAAAATAATGATTTTAATTGTTCAAAAAGGTTTCCATTATTTTTTATACTATTCTTTATTGTATCTATTTTTGATAATTCTAGCTCTAAGTTTTCTTTGTTAAAAAAAGGCTTCATTTCACTTTTTTTCTCTCTACCATATGGAGTTAATATTTCTATATTATTTAATACATAATCAAATCCTATTATCTCTTTCGTACTATTTGTCATATATTGCACTGATTATCAACTCCTTACATCATTACATCATATACTGGTAAATCTTTAACATAGCTAGTCATTTTTTCCTTAAAGTTTTCTGCATCAAAAAAGTAACCTGATGGTGAATATGGGTTTAAGGTTATTGCAGCTAAGTTTATTTTATTTAATACATTTATCTTTATGCCTTTTTTCTTAAATCTAAGCCATTGCATTGGTGGTATAAAAACTTTAGTACCATCTCTTACTAGAATTTTTATGTTTTTATAGTATTTATTAGTTTCAACAATATCTTTTAATGTACTAGTTACAAGGCATCCTGGTATATACACATATCTGGTATCTTCAGTTATATTATCCCCAATAATTTTCCCTGAATTTAAGGATGTCTTTAAATCTATTATTTTTATATTGTTTTCTTGATCTATTATTGTTATATTATCTATATTTTTATATATTATTGCTTTTATATAATTATCTACTTCATCTAATTCTAAAACCGTCTTTTTATGAATGGTTTCTTCTATTACCTTATCCATATTTCTACTTAATACAGCACCTGTAGCAAGTATGGTAGCTTCTGTAACAGTTGGATCTGCTACTGCTATTCTATTTATAGATCCATCTACAAGGACTAATTCTGCACCGTAATCTAACATTCTCTTTGAAAGTTGTTTCATTTCACTTGCTGTTTGCGCTCCAGCAATTTCAATATATCCCCCATCAACTATTCTTGCAAGAACTATAGCCCCCATAGATGTCCTATAATTTGTTACTTCTAATATTTCAACCGTTGCATCCCCTTTTTCTATGCTCCCCGTTGTTGTTGCTATAATATTTCCTTCATAAATATAGATAGCTGGTTTTTCTGTACTAGTTACTACATCTTCGCATTCCCCATCGCGACCTGTAGATGTAATTCCTATATTAATATCTTCATAATAAGCATCTTCTATTATCTTGTTTAAAGTAACAGTTTTACCGGCATTTTTTGCCATACCTATTATGGATACAATTTTATATTTTTCATGTAAAGTATCTATTAGTTCCATCAAAACCAGCCTCCTTTTTTAGTCTCTTCAACTTTACTCACAAATTTCTTATAATCCTGAATCTAGTTGAAGGATTTTGATTCTATAGTTAATATTATTTTAAAGATAAGAGAATCATTTGCGGACATTCAGTTAGAAAACTGTTTTCTCTGAATTTTAGCTTGATGAACGTTCTTTAAAATAATATTTTGTTTTATTTGTTTTCTTTAAAACCTTCAGCTCTATCATGTCTTGCAAGTTTTGTTGGCTCAAGAACTTTAACTTCTTCACCTTGAAGTAATCCAGCTACTCCAGTTAATTCATGCTCTTTTTTACCTGTACATACATCACATTTACAATCAGAATGTGAATTTTCTGGCTCTGTATAAGTTGTTATAACTCCTTCAAAGTTTCTAAGAACAACTTTTTTATCAGAACGTGAAATTACATAGTTAGGCATAACTGGTGTCTTTCCACCACCACCTGGTGCATCTACTACAAATGTAGGTACTGCATAACCTGAAGTATGTCCACGTAATCCTTCTATTATTTCTATTCCTTTTCCTACAGAAGTTCTGAAATGCTCAATTCCCATAGATAAATCACATTGGTAGATGTAGTATGGTCTAACTCTTATTTTAACTAATTGATGTACTAAATCTCTCATTATATGAACACAATCATTTATTCCTTTTAAAAGTACAGATTGGTTTCCAAGTGGTATTCCAGCATCTGCAAGTAACTCTATTGCACGAGTTGATTCTTCTGTGATTTCTTTTGGATGATTGAAATGTGTATTTAACCAAATTGGATGATATTTCTTAAGCATACCAACAAGATTTTCAGTTATTCTTTGTGGCATAACAACTGGAGCACGTGATCCTATTCTTATTATTTCTACATGTGGTATAGTTCTTAATTCTTTTATGATTTCTTCTAATCTTTCATCAGAGATTAAAAGTGCATCTCCACCTGATAATAATACGTCTCTAACTTGAGGTGTATTTCTTATATATTCTATAGCTTTCTTAATTTTATCCATTCCCATTGGTGAATCTTGAGCTCCTGCAAATCTTCTTCTTGTACAATGTCTACAATACATACTACATTGGTCTGTTACTAAAAGAAGAACTCTATCAGGATATCTATGAGTAAGTCCTGGTACCGGAGAATCTGTATCTTCATGAAGTGGATCTTCCATATCACTTGCACCCATGTGAGTTTCTGTTAGTTCTGGAACTGCTTGCATTCTTACTGGGCAATTTGGATCATCTTTATCCATAAGTGAAGCATAGTATGGAGTTATTCCCATTCTGAATTTTTCTAGTACAGAACCTATGTTTTCTTCTTCTTCTGCTGTTAAATCTATAAGTTCTTTTAATTGATCTACACTGTCTACTCTGTTTTTAACTTGCCAGTGCCAGTCGTTCCAATCTTTTTCATCTACATTTTTCCACATATCAATATTTTTATAATTCATTTACAATACCCCCTATTTTTTATGCGTATAATTTTTCGTAAGCTTCTCTTATACTCTTGCTCTCTCTTAATATTTGAAGAGCAATCTCGCCATGACCTTCTGTATAACCATTACCTACTATCATATTTATATCTTTGCCTACACCTTCAGCTCCAAGTGCTGCTTTTGTGAAGTTTGTAGCCATAGAGAAGAAATATACTAAACCTTTATTTTTTGTAGCTAAGATACTTCCCATTTCAGTGTTTGGTATATTTACATTGTTTATAGTGATATCTGCCATTTTACCATTAGTTACTTCACTTACTTTTTCCATAACGTCTACTGCATTAGATGCATCTACTTTTATATAATGATCTGCTAAGTTTAAATCTTCAGCTCTTTTTAATCCTTCTTCACTAAAGTCTAAGCAGATTACTTTTCCTGTTATTCCTGCACGCTTTTTAGCTTCATATAAACAAAGCATACCTGATTTTCCTGTTGCACCTATAATAGCTACAGTATCTCCTGGAGATACAAGTTTTGCAGTTTGAGCAGGAGCTCCAGCAACATCAAGTACTGAAAGTGCAAGATTTTCTTGAATATCTTCTGGAATTACTGCATATATTCCACTTTCAAAAAGAATTGCCTTTCCTTTTATATCAACTTGATCTATATCTTTTCTAACTTCTTTTATTTCATCAATTCTTAAAGGTGTTAAAGATAATGATACTAAAGTAGCTAATTTATCTCCTACCTTTAAATCTGTTTTACCTTCTAGGGCAGGTCCTATTTTTTCAACAGTTCCTATAAGCATTCCACCTGAACCAGTTACTGGGTTTTGATGTTTACCGCGTGTATCAACTATATCTTTCATTATATCTTTTATTTTTTCAGTATTTCCTTCTGCTTCTTCTTTAATTTGAGTGAAACTTGCAGAATCAATATTTAATGTTTGAACATCAATTAAAATTTCATTGTCATAAATTTCCATGTCATTGTCGATTTTAGTAGCTGGTTGTGGCAAACTACCTTTAGGTTCAATGACCCTATGTGTTCCATATGGATTTCCTTTTTTCATTTATTTATTACCCCCTTAAAAGTTTAAAGTTACACATATATAACTTGCAAGGCTCATGCCAACTTTTAATATTTGAAAACGTTTTACAAAGAACCTAACTATGTTTAAGTAATATCAATGTGTACATGAAAAAAATAAACATTACTATATAAATATAATAATGTTTAGAATGTATATTTTTGATTTATTTTGTATTTTTATGGGTATATATTATGCAAATGCACTTTTATTGCTCAATTTTAGGCATAAGACCTTACAAATCATATTTTTTCATCTTATATTGCAAGGTTTGTCTAGGTGTTGATATCAAATCTGCTGTTTTTGTAATATTCCTATCTGTTTTTCTTAGGGCTTCTTCTATTATATTTTTTTCTAAATCCTCAACTGCATTAGTTAGTGGTACTATTGTAGATTTTTTTTCCTTTACCTCATCTTTATAGGAATCAAATTGATATGGCAGATGTTCTTTTTTTATTACATCAGTATCATGAAGTGCAAGAATACCTTGAATTATGTGTTCAAGTTCACGCACATTACCAGGCCAATCATATTTCATAAACATATCTATTACATCTTCAGATATTGAATCTACATGACTATCTAATCTTTCATTATATTTATCTATAAAAAATTCTACAAGCAGTGGTATATCATCTTTTCTTTCACGAAGTGGTGGTATTTTTAAGTTTATAACTGCTAATCTATAATATAAATCTTTTCTCATTAATTTTTCTTTTATTGCCTCTTCTGGTTCTGTGTTTGTTGCTGTAATCACTCTTACATCTACATCTACTGTGTTTGTAGAACCTACTCGCCTTATACTTCCATCTTGTAATACTCTTAGCATTTTTGCTTGTAGTTCAATTGGCATAGAGTTTATTTCATCTAAAAAAAGTGTACCTCCATTTGCAAGTTCAAAAAGTCCTTTTCTATCTTCTGCCCCAGTAAATCCACCTTTTACAGTTCCAAAAAGTATTCCTTCTAGTAAATTAGCTGGAAGTGCTGCACAGTTTTGTGCTATAAATGGTTTGTTTTTTCTAAGGCTTGCATTGTGTATTGATTGAACGAGTAATTCTTTTCCAGTCCCAGTTTCTCCATATATAAGTACAGGAGATGATATTTTTGAAGCTCTGAGTGCAACCGATTTAAGTTTTGCCATTTCTTTGTTTTGTCCTATTAGGTCTATAAATGTATATTTGGCATTTTCTTTGTTTTTCTTAGGATCATCATTTTCATTATATAGCTTAGTTTGTAAGTCAGTTATTTTCTCTGTCATCTTTCTAACATGAGTTATATTTCTAGATATTTCTATAGCACCCTTTATCCTTCCTCTTTCCTTTATAGGGATAGAAGTGTTTACAGTGGTGATTTTATCCCCCTTATAGTTTATGAAAGTTTGTTCCTTTTCATAAATAGGACTACCAGTTTGCATCACTTGTATAAGTGTAGATGTAGTGTGGTTAAGGGATGGGTACACTTCAAATATATGTCTTCCAACTACATTTCCTTTGCCTAATTCATCTAATTTTTGAGCTGATTTATTAAAATATAATATCTTCCCTTTTTCATCTATTATTTGTATAGCTTCTTCTATATAATTTAATATTTCAAATATATTTTCCCTAAAAAAGATTTCATTCATATATTTTACACCTCGCTTAATTTTTGGCACCTCGCGCAAAATAATAGGCACTAGCTGTGCCTAAGATATAGTTATATCTAATGTATTTAAACTTTCTGTAGTTTTTGAAATTATAAGTTTATATTTTAGGTTAATACTTCCTTTTCCATCATTTATATCTATCTTTATTTTTTGTGTAGAAACTTCCATATCTAAATTTCCATACATAGTAGCATAAAGAGTCTTATATTTATAATCTTTTTTAAATTCCATCTTAGAGTTATTTTCTCCAAAACGTTTCATAGAAACCTCATCATCATTTATCTTTAAACTTGTAGTGGAGTTTTCAAGACCTGATATTTCAGATTCATCATATATCAAATAATATGAGCCTGATTTATCATACAATTTGCCCTTTGTAACAAGTTCTATCTCAGTTTTTTCTCCATCTTCCAATTTTTGAGTTCCTATTACCTTAACTAAAACTTCTTTCATTTTATCGCCCTTTCTACAACTTATATCTATATATATTATACCTTATTTATAGCAAAAAAGAAAACCCGATTAAAATCGGGTTACATCATAAGTGTTCCATTTTCATCTTTTATTATTCTTAATATATCCTCTTGGCTACCATCTATGGCATTTATATATACTATAAAATCAGCACCCTTATAAGTTCCACTAAATTCATAGCACAATAAATCATTGTTACCACTATCAGGAATTACAGCAAGCCTTGCCTTTTTTATATCAAATCCTATTCTAATTTTTTCTCTTGCCTCATCTTCACTTATCTTAGGTTTTTCTAGTTCTCTTTCAACATGACTTTTAAGATATTTAGCCATATCAACAGCAATTATCTCTCCATCATCTAAGGCAACCTTAACCTTTACTAGATCTGTATATATTGGAACTCCATCCTTTTCATATACGAAATTATACAATATACTATCATCATATTTGGTACTAAAATTCGCCTGCATATTAGTATATCCATTTTTATTTAAAAACTCCTGAGCCTTTTTTAGTGCTTCTTTTTCACTGATATTTTTTTCTTTAACATCCTTAGGATTTTGCATCCATACAACTTTTCCACCCTTTATACTAACTCCTATTATTATATTTCTATCATTTTCTTTAGGAGTTATACTGAAGGTATATGCTTCTATATTAGAAGCACCTGTAGATTCACCCTTGTTAAAGAGTTTTATTTCAAATGGTTTTTCTATACCTAGAAAATCTAAAGCTTTTCTTTGTGCTTCTTCCTTACTAACCTTTTTATCAGGAAGTCCTTTTGGTTTCATATTCATAACTTGATCAGAAAATGGACCATCATATATCAATTCTGGATAATCAGTCATTTGCTCTTCTTCATATTTTTGCATTTCTACATCTAATACATTGTCATTTGATTTTTCAATTTCTTCATTTTGTTTTTTAGCTACTTTAAAAAGTGTGAGATCTCCTTTTGATATTTTTTCGTGTGCATTTTCAAGTTCTGCCGTAAGTATTTCTGTCTGATCTTGAAGTCTAAATAATACTTGCCTTTCCTTATCATCAATTTTTTCACCTTTCATATATCTAGCTATAAGAGAATAACTATAATCTGCAACTTGAGTTAAAAACTTTTCTGTTTTAGCTAAATTATTGTGTGCTACAGGTAGTTGTGATAATTTATCATGGGCAAAATATGCTTGTTGATAAATTTGACTAAGAAGTAATACATCCTTTTCTTTTGAAGCTGATACTAATGATTTAGAAAGCGATGTATTGACTGTTTCTATGTTATCTTTAATATCATAAAACATTCTTTGATATTGATTTGTTAATTGATCCTTATAATAATTCTTAGTTTTATATTCATTATATCCCCATACACTTGCAGCTATTAAAGCTATAGCTAGTATGGAAGATAATATTACTACTCTTTTATCTTTCATGATTTACCTCCTCTAGTTTCCAAACCAATGCTTTCCTATTTCAATAACTTTTTTTCTAGACCATATCCATTTACTTGTAGCTGTAATTGGATTCCAATAATAACTACAACCATAGGTAGGATCCCAGCCATTTAGTGCATCCCTTGCTGCCTTTATGGACTCATTATCTGGTGTTAAATTTATTTGACCATCTGCAACAGCTGTAAATGCAAGTGGTTGATATATCACTCCTGCTATTGAATTTGGAAATGAAGGATTTTCAACCCTATTTAATATAACAGCAGCTACTGCAACTTTTCCTACATAAGGTTCCCCTCTAGCTTCTCCATGGATTGCCCTTGCAAGTAGATATACATTATCATCTCTTGATACTCCACCACTAGCACCTTGACTTTCTGCCAGTGATATACCAAGCTTCTTTGCAGTACCTGGTCCTATTATCCCATCTACTCCTATACCATGCCTTCTTTGAAATTCTCTTGTAGCCCTATAAGTACCTGATCCATATATACCATCCACAGTACCTGAATAGTAGCCCCAATCTTTTAATCTTTGCTGTGCTTCTTTTACTACAGATCCTTTTGATCCCCAGTAAATTACCTTAGGAGCCTTTTCCCTATATCCTTTTGCTATAGTTTCATCTTCCATATTATTATTTAACACCATATTAATTGGTATCATTAAAAGTAATGCTAATGATGTTATTATAATTAACTTTTTCATTTTTACCTCCTTAAACTTATTAATTCTATTTTCTGTAATAAAGCCATTTTTTATACCTATAAAAAAAATCAAAAAAAGAAAGGGTTTCCCCTTCCTTATATTCCACTATCAAACATATTTGCAAACTTCATTTTATTTCGCTCTATTACTTCTACTACTTTGAATTTTATCTTAACAGGTCTTGCATTTTCTTCATTTATCATGGTTTCTTCATTGTACTTATTATCTTCACTACTTATCATTTCATATTCATCATCAGTTAATGCTTTTTGCATATTTTCTTCTGTATGCTCACTTTCTACATTGTTATCTAAATCTAGGAAACATAACACACCACCAATTTTCACCTACACCTTCACCAAGTACTATCTTTAGAGCTTTGTAATTCCCTGCAGGAAGTGTAAACTTCCCGTATGATTTTGTTGGAAAATCATACTCACCAAAAAACACCTGAGCCTTATAATCTTTTCCTTTTTTATGTAATTCACGATTTGCTATATCGTTTATGAGTTTCATATTTGATTTTAATATCATCTCTGTTTCTGCTATGGATTCTGATTTTTCAAATTTAGGAGTCATTTCTTCTATTATCTTGTCCCTTATTTCAAGTTTTATATCTTGGTCTTCTTTTGTATCACTATTTGCTATAACATGAAGTCTTATAAGTTTTTCCTTATATCCTTCTACATTTTTATAAACCTCACCAATAGAAACTGTTGCTATACCTATAAGTATTGAAAAAACCAATATTATATTTATAATGATTTTCATTTTATTTTTCATTTTACTACCCCCTGTACTAATTCTTCTTATTAGTATTAAGTATTAGCATAAAAGGAAAATTTTAAACATAGAAAATAAAACTTTTCTAAAAATATTATTCAGAAAGTCCAATTCTTCTTATTTTACTATCTACTTTTACAGTAAAATCTATCTTTTGAAATTCATTATCCCAATCATCCTTTACCTTTTCCCAAAGCCTCGGTTCCTTTTCCCTTATATATTTTTCTACCTGTAAAATATCTACTCCTATTTCATTTTGCAATTCATCTATAGTCTTATTTAAATTACCTTTGATTTTTTTATTTATTTCATCTTCAGCTTTTTTTATCTTTTTATCATCCAATAAATCACTATCAGTTTTTATATCCTTATCTACATATTCATTTACATGTCCCTCAACCTCAACATTATAAGTTATATTTATATTGCCATTCTTTATCTTCAACTTCTTTTTTACATCATAAGACTCTGCAATATAATTTACTAAATAACTACCATCATCTTTTATTATTGTAATTTGATCATTATATATTTTATTTGTGAGTATTAGAGTAGAGGCTGTATTGGTACTTTTTTCCGTTAAAAATGTTATTAGTTTCTTGTTTTTTATTATAGAAGAGCCTGAAATTTTTAATTCTTCACCATCTTTAGATATTCTACCTACTAAGGCTATGTCAGATCTAGCAGTATTTGAAAGTAAATCATTTAATGTATTTATATAATATTTACCTCCCACACTTTCCCTATCTCTAAATTTATTTATATATAAGCCAAGTGTGCTAGCATCTTTTAATTCAGTATTTAATATATCACTTGCCTTACCTTGTGCTATTAGTATAATAACCTTTCTACCTATATCTGGTGTTCTGCTAAAAAACTCCATTATTTGAGCCATTTTAGTTTCGTTTTTAGCAAGTTCTTCTCCTATAACTATTACTTTTAAATGATTGAAAAATATATCCTTTTCAGTTGTTGTTGCTAGATCTCTATTTATTTGAGTCACAGTTCTCCCTTTTTTGGAAGATGTGAATCTAGGCTCACCTTGACCATTTTTACCTACAGCACTTAAGTTTGGATATTCATATGTGATCTCAAATCGAATTTCACCATCTTCTACATCATCAATTCCCATAGATAAAATATATGCCCTATCTTCTA
>NZ_JBQCYD010000049.1:0-16808 GCF_052088025.1 Senegalia sp. (in: firmicutes)
GTGCTCAGGTCTTTCACCCTATAGACTATGCCCATGCCGGGCACACATAAAAAAAGAAGCACTTGGCTTCTTAAAATATAAGATATAGTATTGTGTATAACCCAGCTATGCCTATTACAGTGTATATTAATCTAGAAACTATACTATCTTTTTTAAACAAAAATTCAACTAGATTAAATTTAAATATACCTACAAATCCCCAATTTATAGCTCCTATAATAACTAATAATACAGATAAAAGATTGATTATTTTCATATAAATTCCCCCTAAATACTATTATAATAATATATATTTAGAGATATATAAATATATTACTTTAAATCAAATATCTTTTTTAATTCAATTGAGACTCCAGAATTATTATTATCTTTTCTTGAAATAATATCAGAAACTTTCTTTACATTTTGTGTAGCATTTTTCATAGCTATTCCCAGTCCTGATTTTTTTATCATTTCCATATCATTGTTATCATCACCAATGGTTATAATTTCTTCTTTAGAAATATTTTTGTATTTAGCATATTCTAAAATACTTTTCCACTTAGAACCTAAGGGATTCATAACTTCTAATATTGGTCCTGTCTTTTTTAAAGTAGTCATAATATGATATGAAAATCTATTAGGATATACTCTTTGTATTTCTTCAATAAAATTATTTAATACTTCATATTCACCAAAGTAACAGGCTACCATTATATTGTCTTGATCATATTTTAAAAAATTATCAATTTTTTTATACCTAGTTTCTTTTTCTGATATATATTTATTATAACTATCATTATCCTCATTATCTTCAATTAAAAAATCAAAACCTTCTTCATATCCATTAGCATGTAGTATTGGATGAAGGTTTATCTTTTTACCCTCTTCTAATAAATATTTAAAGTCTTCTTTATTTATATATTTTTCTAATATAATTCTATCATTTTTTGTATTTCTAGCTATATTACCATTGTTAGATATTACTACTAAGTCACCCAAATCCTTTGTGAAGCTTTTAGCAGCAAAGTATCTCCTACCTGTAGCTATAACTATCTCTATGTTTTTATCAATAAGTTTCTTTAATGTATCTATATTTTCACTACTTATAACTTTTTCATCATTAAGTAATGTCCCATCTAAATCAATAGCTATAAGTTTATATTTCATATATCACACCTCTTTATAGTAAATATAGGATAGCTTAAGCTATCCTATATTTTATAAAATTCATCAAATGATTTTTTTGTATAATAATGATCTAATACAGTAGTAAGTTCTCGAATCGAATGCATAGAAAGCATTGGACCTCCTATATCAATTGATCTAATATCTAATTGACTTGAAGATATAGGACCTATTGTAGAACCTCCTCTAACATCTGATCGGTTTACAAATTTTTGATATGGTACTCCTGCTCTTTTACAAATCATCTCATATACTGCAGAAGAATCACTATCAGTTGTATATGCTTGATTTGCATTTATCTTTATAACAGGACCAGCATTTAATACAGGCTTATTTGTTGGATCATGTTTTTCAGGAGCATTAGGATGAACTGCATGTGCCATATCTGCTGATATTATAAAAGAATAATCTAAACTTCTAAAAAAATCTTCTCTATTTTTATTTTGAGAAATTGTTATTCTTTCTAATATATTTTTAAGCATAGGTGAAGCTGCTCCTTGCTTTGTTCTACTACCTATCTCTTCATTATCAAAACAAACTAATACATTAGTAGCATCAGTCGCCTGTGCATTGATAATAGAGTTTAATCCTGCATGAACCATAGCTAAGTCATCTAATTTACCAGTTGAAATAAACTCTTCGTTTAAGCCTATAATACTTCCCTTATCATATTCATATAGAAATAAATCAAAATCAATTATATCTTCTATATTTACATTTAATTCTTTTGCAATTTGTTTAACCAAATAATTTTCTTTTTCAAATTCTTTATTAATCATTGATACTAAAGGTAACATATCTTTTTGTTTGTTTAATTCTATACCTTCATTTATCTTCCTATTCATATGAATTGCAATGTTAGGAATTATAAGTAAAGCTTTGTTTATATTAATTAGTTTAATTTCAGGATTTAATATATCTTTACTTTTAAGAGTCACCCTACCTGCTACAGATAAAGGTCTATCTAACCAAGTATTTAATATAGGGCCTCCATAAACTTCAGTATTAAGCTTTAAATAAACATTTGATTCAACTATTTCAGGGTTTGGTTTTATTCTAAATGTCGGGGTATCTGTATGAGCTCCTATTATCTTAAAGCCATTTTCCTCCATCTCACCATTTCCTAAAATAAATGCTGTTAATGCAGAACCATTTTTACTTGTAAAATATCTCTTACCTTTTTCTATCTTCCATTTGGAGTTAGAATCTAGCTCTTTAAAGTCATTATTAATTAATATTTCCTTTATATTCTCCACTGCATGAAATTGAGTTGGACTCTTATATATAAATTCTATTAAATCTTTTGCTAAGTCTAGTTCTTTACTCATTTAAACACTCCTAACTTTTATTCTTCTTCGTCTTCTTCATATTCGTCTTCTTCAGAAAATAATTCATTATAAGCTTCTGATACTGTTTCAAATTCCTCATCTTCTTCTATGACTTTAAGCTCTACACTACCTTCTTCATCTTCTATATATTCATATAATAATACTTTCTCATCATTTTCTGGAAGTAATGCTATATATTCTTTATCTTCTACTTCAAATATTCCTAATACATAAGTTTTTAAGATAGTATCATCATCTAATGTAAGCTCTAACATCTCAACTTCTTCATGTTCATGGTCGTGATGGTCATGTCCATTACACTTACATTCGTGATTTTCATTTCCATTTTTGCAACAATCTTTTTCTTCCTTATTCATAATAAAAACTCCTTTTATATTTTATTTTATTTTTTTAAGTGCTAATTTTAAAAGTTCCCACATATTACCTGTAGAACTTATACTAATAGATTCATCTGGTGTGTGTACATCGTACATATTTGGCCCAAATGATATCATATCAATATCTCCTAATTTTTCTTTAAATATACCACATTCAAGTCCTGCATGTATGGCCCCTACTTCTGGTTTTTCTCCAAATTTTTCAGTATAAGCATCTATAAAAACATCTCTGATATAAGAATCAGGGTCATATTGCCATTCAGGATATTCTGCTTCTTTTACTAATTCTCCATCTATAATATCAGCTAAAACTTGCTCTCTATTTACTATTTCATTTTTAAGTGTTCTTACAGAACTTCTTACATTTGATTCAAACACTATTTTTTTATCAAAGGTTGTTACTACACCTACATTTGTAGAACTTTCTACTAAGCCTTCTATATCCATGCTCATAGATTGAATTCCATTTGGTATAAGTCTGTATACAGTGATTAATTTTTCTATAGTGTCAGTAGAGAATATCCTATTTACATCACCTTCTATTTTTTCTATCTCGACCTTTATACCAGAATCTTTTGATTTTAATTCATTTGAAAGAATATCATTCCAATTATTAATTTTTGATTTTACTAGCATGAATTCATCTTCATTTAACACTAACTTAGCATCTGCTTCTCTAGGTATTGCATTCATCTTAGCCCCACCACTAACTTCATATACAGATAAATCAATTTCTTTATTTAAGTCATAAAGAATTCTTCCTAAAATTATATTTGAATTTCCTCTTTCTTTATTTATTTCCATACCAGAGTGGCCGCCTTTTAATCCTCTAACGGTTAAGAGATATGAAGTAGTGTTTCTAGCACAACTCTTCCATTCTATTGGTAATTCAACCTTTGTTCTAATTCCTCCTGCACAACTTACCAGCAGTATTCCTTCTTCTTCAGAGTCGATGTTTATAAGTATTTTTCCATTTAGATTCTTTTTATCTATTTTTCCAGCACCCACTAAGCCTGTTTCTTCTTCGGTAGTAATAAGTACTTCTAAAGCTGGATGATCTATGTCATTTGATGCAAGTATAGCTAAAGCATAAGCTAGTGCAATACCATTATCTGCTCCAAGAGTAGTACCATTTGCTCTGATGAAATCTCCATCTATTTTTAAATCTAATGGATCTTTACTAAAATCATGAACAGTATCTTTGTTTTTTTCACAAACCATATCCATATGGCCTTGAAGTATAACTATAGGTGCATTTTCATAACCTTTTGTTGCTTTCTTTTTAATTATTACATTTAATGCTTCATCTTGAATAACTTCTAAGTTATGCTTTCTTGCAAAAGATACAAGATAATTACTAATATTTTCTTCTTCTCCAGAGCAATGAGGAATTTTTGTAATTTCCTCAAAATAATAAAAAACATCCCTTGGCTTTAAATCTCTTAATACACCACTCATATGAACACCCCTTTTATTATTATATACCATGAATTAAGCTTATAAAACTATATAGAGATATTAATCTAATTCTTTAATGACTTTATCTATAGTTCCTCCACCTAAACATATATCTCCATCATAAAAAACTACACCTTGACCCTCAGTTATTGCCTTTTGTTTTTTATCAAAAATCACTTTAGCCCTTGCTTCTCCTAAAGGTATAACAGTCACATCTTGATCTCTTTGTCTATATCTAAACTTAGCTGTTGCACTAAATTCTTCTTTTGGTTTATCTTTACTTATCCAGTTGATACCTTCTGCTATTAAAGCTTCAGAAAATAATGCGGGATTATCTTCTCCTTGTGCGGCATATAAAATGTTTTTTTCTAAATCTTTATATGCAACAAACCAAGGTTCACCAGTCCCGATTCCTCCTATACCAAGTCCTTTTCTTTGACCCTTGGTATAATACATAAGTCCATTATGCTTTCCTATCACTTTTCCTTCAATACTTCTTATTTCACCTGGTTTTGCTGGCAAGTAATTATTTAAAAATTCATCAAAATCTCGCTCTCCTATAAAACATATTCCAGTGCTATCTTTTTTATTTGCAGTTTTTAAATTATGTTTTTTTGCAATCTCTCTTACTTTGGGCTTATCTATATCACCTATTGGAAAGATTGTTTTTGACAATTGATATTGATTTAATTGTGATAAAAAATAAGATTGGTCCTTATTATTATCCTTTCCTCTTATAAGCCTATATTCTCCATCCTCTTCATCTATGTTTGCATAATGACCCGTAGCTATATAATCAGCACCAAGCTTTATAGCATGGTCTAAGAATGCCTTAAATTTGATTTCTTTATTACATAGTATATCAGGATTAGGTGTTCTACCATTTTTATATTCATCTAAGAAATAAGTAAATACTCTATCCCAATATTCTTTTTCAAAATTAACTGTATAATATGGTATATCTATCTGTTGGCAAACACGTCTAACGTCTTCATAATCTTCTGTGGCCGTACAGTATTGTTCTTCTTCTTCATTCCAATTCTTCATAAATATACCTATAACTTCATATCCTTGTTCTTTTAAAAGTAATGCAGCAACTGAAGAATCTACTCCACCACTCATACCTATAACTACTTTTGTGTTTTCTTTTGCTTTTTTCATTAAATCTCTCCTTAAAACCTGTGTATAATAAATTACTCCTTTTATATTATAACATAAAAAAGACACCTTAAAAGGTATCTTTAAGCTGTTTCTCTTTTATCTTTCATTTTATTTTCTAATCTTTCTATATTAAATTCTTTAGTCATTTTAAAAATAACAGGACTCAATGCTACAAGACCGATTAGATTTGGTATAGCCATTAACCCATTAAAGATATCTGAAAAAGTCCATACTATTTGAATTGGAAACACTGCCCCTGTAAGACACAAAATTATCCATACTACTTTATAATATGGTATTGCTTTTACTCCTAATATATATTCTAAACATTTAGAACCATAATAATACCATCCAAGTATTGTTGAAAAGGCAAAAAATACTAATCCTAAAGAAACCATATATCCTCCTACAACAGGTAAGCCCAGATCAAAAGCATAGGTGGTAAGAGCAGCTCCTCTATAACTTTCTTCTATAAACATTGCTCCATCTGTACCTATCTCCACAATACCCGATACTAATATAACTAAAGCAGTCATAGTACAAATTACTAAAGTATCTATAACTGAACCTAGTGAACCTATAAGGCCTTGAATCACTGGTTTATCATTAGTAGAAGCTGCATGAGCTATTGCTGCACTACCAAGTCCTGCTTCATTTGAAAATACTCCACGAGCTACTCCAAATCTTACAACTGTTCCTAATACTCCTCCTCCTACTGCCTTACCTGTAAAAGCATTGGAAAATATCATAGAAAAGGCACTAGGTATAAGATCAAAATTCATAAATAATACAACTAAAGATCCTATTATATAACTTATTGCCATTATAGGAACTATTTTGTCTGTAACCCTACCTATATTTTTAATTCCACCTATTATAACGGCACCAACTAATAAAGCCATTATTATACCACTGACCCACACATTCACACCAAAAGATTCATTAATAGCACGTGATACTGAATTTGCTTGAACCATATTTCCAATACCAAAAGAAGCAAAGAAACCAAAAAATGCAAAGGTTAATCCAAGCCATTTGAAATTTTTGCCATATTTTTCACTCATACCTCTTTCAATATAAAACATAGGCCCCCCAGACTTTTCCCCTTTTTCATTAGTAATCCTATATTTTATAGCAAGCAATGCTTCTCCATATTTCGTAGCACCACCAAATGCAGCACTTACCCACATCCAAAATATAGCCCCAGGACCTCCAGCAACTATTGCAGAAGCAACACCAGCAATATTACCTGTCCCTATAGTAGCTGCAAGGGATGTCATCAAGGCTTGAAAAGGGGTAATATCTCCATCACCTGAATGCTCTTTTGAAAACAATAATTTGAGTGATAATGGTAGTTTCCTAAATTGAATAAATTTTGTTAAGATACTAAGAAATAACCCTGTTCCTACTAATAAAGCTACTGTTATCGGTCCCCACACATATCCAGAAATTTGACCTAAGAACTCATTCATACTTTGCATAAACCTACCTCCTCTTTGAAAAAGCAAAACTTTTTAAGTCTTGCAATTTCTTAATAAAATTATATTGGGTAAGTTTCGAAAAGTTTCAAAAAGTTACAAATTATTTTCAGAATATTCAGTGTCTATTTTTTCACAATGATATGCGAGTCCATATAAAAACTTCTTTAAATCCACTTTTCCTCTTTTATTAGTTTTATTTTTCAAATAATTCATTTCTATTCTTACTTGTTCAAAATTAAATAGACTATTTGAATAATCCATAAAAATTTCATTCATAAAATCTTCTAAACCAATACTTGCAATATTTTCTATAGCCAAATTTGCTGCTCTTCTCATTCTCTGTTCCATAGTTTTTGGATTATCAGTATATTCTAAACAAATTTTTTTCAAAGAAAAATTCTTGTTTTTAAGATTATTTTTAATAATATAATTAACTATAATTATTAAATCACTTGAACCTGCTTCTCCTATAATTCCAATCCTATATAATACTTTTTTTAAACAATCTTCATAATTAAATTTCTTAAATATCTTCCTATCTTCACCTTGTATTAGCTGTCTTATATTTGTCAATTTATTGTCGCGTTCTATATTATTTTTGACTTTGTTTATTATTGTTTCTATTTCTATTGCATTTATAGGTTTGCTTATATAGTATTCTATACCATTTTTATATGCCTTTCCTATCATATCTTTAGAATTAACTTGTGATATCATTATAAATTGAATGTCTGGATATATATCTTTTACTTCTTTAACCAAAGAAATTCCATCAAGTCATGGTAAAAAAAGATCAACAAGCACTATGTTGGGTAAGAACTCTTTTATTTTATCTATAGCATCTTTACCATTTAATGAATAATCTATTACATTTCCTAATCCTCTATCGGAAATAATCTTTTTAAGTATCTCTACAATACTGATATCATCTTCTACAATAAATATATTCAAAATCATCCCTCCTCTAAATCCTTTATAGGTATAGCAATGGTAAAGGTTGTACCAATATTTTCTAATGAAAATACAGATATTTTTCCATTGAAGTCTTTTTCAATCAACTTTTTTACTAAATTAAGACCTAACCCTCTTGATATATCACCTGTATTATAATTAATTTTAGTCGAAAATCCTGCTTTAAATATATTTTTTATATCTTTTTCTTTTATTCCCTTACCACTATCTTTTATAACAAATATATGTGAAGAATTATTTTTAGTATGAATTAGTTCTATCTTGCCTTCATTCATTGCCTCGATACTATTGGTTAAAATATTTCTTAAAATTGATATTAATTCATAATGACGTGAAGTATAAAAATTTTCATGATTTTCAAAATCTAATATAATTTTTTTGTTCTTATTTTTTATCATAGTATATAAGCTATCTTCAAGTATATTCAGTATTTCACTAAAACTAAGTCCTTTTTCTGAAGAGTTCCCTTTAAGTACTTCTTCAATACCACTTAAAACTAAATGATATTCTTTTTTTATTTCATGTACGTTTTTTGCTATATCTAATGATTTATTTTGCCATATTTCTTTGTTTTTATTTTCTTTTATAGATTCAAATAAACTATATGCATCCTCCATGACATTTTCTATATAGGTCATATTTTTTTCCATCCAATATATTTGTGTTTTAAATTTGGAGGTCATCCAAATTAAATCTCTATATCTCTTTTCATGATCTTCTTTAACTAAAAATATTTTATAATATTTTAATGAAGTTATGATAAAAGTAGAAATAAATGACCTAATAATTGCTACTATAATTAAAAGTTTTATTATTTCCAAGTAATTAAGATTACTTTTTGTATCTATAAGCATAATTAATTCAGATATATTAGATAAAAAATCTATTAATATTAAATATAGGAATATATTTAATACTTTAAATCTTTCATTCTTATTTACAAGATATACAAAAAGAAAACCATATACAGAATAAAAAATAATTTCTGGCCAATATAAAAATACATTTTCTGCTAAATTGCTAGTCCCTAAAGAATATACAATTATTCTTTGAAGATAAAGAACTAATCCACTTATAAATCCTATATAATACACTCTTATATCTCTATATTTATATATTATAACAGGTAAAGCTATAGCTCCAAATGATACTCTGAAATTAGAAAAAAATAAATCTATATACATTTGTGATGCTAAAATCATAACAAATAATGTGATTAAAAATTTCTTCCATTTTTTAATTTAAATCACCTCAAACTTATTTAATATAATTATAACATTACTAGAAAAAAATAAGAAGTTATATTGAAAACCTCTTATTTTTTATTATTACAGTATATTTTTAATTTTAAATAATTTTTCTTTCATATTATTATTTTCTATAAGTATCTCTTCATATGATTTTTCATAGTCTTTATTTAGATATTTTAATATTCCTTTAGTAACAGCTTGGGCATAGTTTTTCCAATTGTTTAATATTTTTAGTGTATCTTCACTATTTGAAGCAAATCCATATTCTACAATTAAAGTATTTACACTTCCGGTATTTCTATTCATATAGTAATAATCCTTATTTTTTATAGAGGGATGTTTTCTTGTAAATATCCTTCTATCTATCGCTCCTTTAGCTACTAATTCTTTCATTATTATTTTAGCTAAATTACCATCATTATAAATAGAATGAATTATTTCAGCTCCTCTTGCAGAATTATTTGAAAAACTATTTATATGATTTGATATGCAAATATTTGCTTTTGAACTTTTAACTATATTTGTTCTTTTTTCAGGATTTAAATATATATCTTTATCACGAGTTAAATATACATCAATACCAGCTTTTTTAAGTATATTATATTGGTAGATAGATATCTTTAAATTCATATCTTTTTCCAAAAAGTACGAATTACTCCCTCCTCCTTTATCAGTTCCTCCATGCCCTGGATCTATTATAACTTTCATTTAAACCATCTCCTTCTATACTTATATAGATTGATTTTCAATAAATTACTACAATAAAAAAACATTCTTTTAAAAGAATGTTTTTTAGAAATCTATATATTTTTTTAGTAATTTCATTGTTGGAACACCTAATACAGTTACAACAACAAATTCTCCTAATGCTACATAAGCTATACTTGGTAATAAAGGAAGTCCAATTAATATATTTAATTGAAATCCTATTATCAATCCATTTGACAGGCTTGGTAATAATGAAGCTATCCAAATATTTTTCATTTTACTCATAGGATAAACTGCTAAAAATGTAGCTACAGTACCTATTACCATATCCAATATTCCTATTGTACTCCACATATTTGAAATAAATGTACCTATAGTTAATGACCATATATATATAGGATTAAAGAAAGCTAAAATAGTTAGTATTTCAGAAATCCTAAATTGAATTTGGCCATAACTAAGAAATGGAAATGCAACAGTTAATATTACATATATTGATGCAACAATACTTATTTTTGTAAGTGTCTTTGTGTTAATTTTGCCCATTTTTTTCCCTCCTTGTTTTTTAAAGTAGTGGGACCAAGGAAACACTTAAATATATTATAATTATCTTTTTAATTTATCTAATTCTTCTAATAAATTATCATTTAATATCTTTATATATGTTCCTTTCATTCCTAAAGATCTTGATTCTATGATTCCAGCACTTTCTAGCTTTCTTAAAGCATTAACTATAACTGAGCGAGTTATTCCAACTCTATCAGCTACCTTACTTGCTACTAATAAACCTTCATCACTATCTAGTTCTTCAAATATATGATTTAAAGCTTCAAGCTCAGAATATGATAAAGTCTTGATTCCCATTTGAACAACTGCTTTTTTCCTGGTTTTCTCTCTACTTAGCTCACTTTTAGAACGAAGCATCTCCATAGATACTATAGTTGCACTATATTCAACTAAAACTAAATCATCCTCTGTAAATTCCCTCTCAGGTCTTGCCAGAACCAATGTTCCAAGTCTTTCTCCATTTCCCTTTAAAGGAACTATAGTTGCATACCTATCATAACTTTCCCTATCTTCAGTAAATATTTCTAATAATTCTTCACCAGTTACATTTTGAATTACAGAATCTACCTTTAATAACTTGTTATTATATTCTATTGGAAAATTTTTATTTCCAGTTTTAGGATCCACTATAATAGGATTTTCTGCATCTTCTCTCAAACTAAGACCTATTACCTTCCCTTTTGAACTTATAACATAAGTATTTGCATCTAGCACCTCTTTTAAACTCTCACTAAGTTTATTAAAATTCACAGGAGCATTTCCTGATTCTTGTAAAATTTTATTCAACTTTCTAGCTCTTTCTAATAATGTTGACATTGATCTTCCTCCTTATTTAAATTTAAATATTTAAATATTTAAAATATAGAATCTATTGAAATAACACAACATTAAAGATTCTATATTATTTCGACTAATTTTGCAAGTAAACTTTACAAATTTAATTATACCCTAAAACAGGTAAATATAAAAGAGAATTGTATGAAATATTTTTAATATTTAGAAAAATAAATCGTTAGGACCTTAGAACTATTTATTTTTTATGTTAAATTTTTGCTTTATTTAATACCTAATATTGATTATAATTGACCTGAAGGGGTGATAATATGTATAAAAAAATATTTAGTGCAATATTAATTTTATTTGTAATAGCTTCTATACTTACAGTCAGTACTGCATCTGACTACAGTAAAGAAGATTTAATTTCCCATGATACTACAAGTAAAAAAATAAAGATTTTAAATGTAGAAAATGAAAATATTAAAGTAAAAGAGATTAAGAAAAATGATATCAAAAAACAAGATATAGTTAAGGTAGACGACAATAAAAAAGAATTACCAAAGACAGAAGACACTGAAGATAAAAAAAATTTATCTGAGCCAGAGAAAAAAGTAAATCCATCAAAAAATAATTTAACCTCAAATTCTAAGGATAATAAAAAAGATATAAATGAAACTAAAAAAGAAGTTAGAACTCAAGCTAAAGCCCAGGATAAACCTGAGTCTAAACCAACACCTAAACCACAAGCAAAGCCTCAGCCTAAGCCTGAATCTAAACCAGCACCTCAGCCACAAGCAAAACCTCAGCCTAAACCTCAAGCACCTGTTTCAAGTTCTAGAGAATATGAAACAGAAGTTATAAGACTTGTAAATATTGAAAGGCAAAAAAATGGTTTAAGTAATCTTACAGAGAGCTCAAATCTATCCAAGGTAGCAAGATATAAGTCTCAAGATATGATTAATAAAAATTATTTTAGTCATGAATCTCCTACATATGGTTCTCCTTTTAACATGATGAAAAAATTTGGTATTTCATATCGTGCTGCTGGGGAAAATATAGCAGCAGGCCAAAGAACTCCCAAAGATGTAGTAAATGCATGGATGAATTCAGAGGGACATAGAGCTAATATACTTAATAGTAAATTCAATCAGATAGGTATAGGTTTTATAAAAGATAGTAATAATTATTGCTTTTGGACACAAATGTTTATAGGATAAATGAAGAAAAGAAAGAAGATTGATATCAATCTTCTTTCTTTTCTTCATTTATTTCTATTTCATCTAAACTTGCATCTAATATATTCCTCATTGCCTTAGTATCAACTTTATTTTTGATTTTTTTATCTTCCTTCTTATTAATTATTTTATTGTTATTCATATAATCACCCTAAATTAGTTTCCCACTTAATATTATTTTTATTCAACAAATAAAAAAACTTCCACTCTAATCTTAGAATGGAAGTTTTTATTTATTTACTATTTGCTGGCTCGATATTTATCTTTTTACCTTTTATTGTATTATTTTTCATAATATCTAAAACTTTTTTACCATTTCCTTGTGGTACTTCAACAAATGTAAATTTATCATACATGTCAATTTTACCTACAACTTCACCTGATAAACCAGTTTCTCCTGCTATTGCACCTAATATATCTTTAACTCTTACTCTGTTATTTTTACCTATATTTATAAATAACCTTACCATACCAGGCTCTGCTCCAGTATTTCCAAAGTCTGCATCTGAATCTGAATTTGATTGTTGTTCCTTTTCTTCAACTCTACCCATTGACATTTTAAGCAAGGCTGCTGCTATATCAATTGATGTATATTCATCTTCTGATAATTTTTCTATATAATTTATTTCTTTTGTTAATTTTTCATTCTCTATTATATCTTTTATTTCATTTAATAATTTATCTGTTTTTGCTTCTTCAACCTCATTTACCGAAGGAGCTTGAAGTCTTTTAATATTTGTTTTAGTATACTTTTGTATATGCTTTAATTTATATATTTCCTTACCTACAGCAAATGAAATAGCCATACCAGCTCTTCCAGCTCTACCTGTTCTACCTATTCTATGAACATAATACTCTTCATCTTGAGGCATATCATAGTTAAATACTATTTCAACATCATCAACATCTAGTCCTCTAGCTGCAACATCAGTAGCAACTAATACATCTACATTTCCATTTCTAAAGCTATTCATAACCCTATCTCTTTGAGTTTGCTTTAAATCACCATGTAGTCCATCAGCAAAGTATCCCCTACCTTGTAATTCTACAACTAAATCATCAACCATTCTCTTAGTATTACAAAATACAAGAGTAAGTTTTGGATTGTAAATATCCATAAGTCTAGTAAGTATTTCTAATTTATTTTTTCTTTTAAGCTCAATATAATACTGTTCTATACTTGGAACAGTAAGTTCTTTATGAACTACTTTTATAGTTTGAGCATTCTTTTGATATTTTTTAGTTATATTCATTATTGCTCTAGGGATTGTAGCTGAAAACAATAATGTCTGTCTACTTTCAGGCGTTTCATCTAATATTGTTTCAATATCTTCTCTAAAACCCATGTTAAGCATTTCATCTGCTTCATCTAATACCATAACTTTTAAGTTTTGTAACTTTAAAGTTCCACGTCTCATATGATCCATTACTCGACCAGGAGTACCTATTACAATTTGAACTCCTTTCTTAAGAGCACCTATTTGTCTTTGAATCGGTTGACCACCATATATAGGTAATGTTTTTACTCCAGGCATAAACTTAGCTAACCTTTTGATTTCTTCAGAAACTTGTATAGCAAGTTCTCTAGTAGGACATAGTATAAGAGTTTGAACTGATTTATCTTTCAAATCAATTTTTTCTAATACAGGTATTCCAAAAGCAACAGTTTTTCCTGTTCCTGTCTGAGCTTGACCTATAACATCTGCTCCTGTTTGAATTACTGGTATTGCTTGTGTTTGAATTGGTGTAGCCTCCTCAAACCCCATTTCGTTTATTGCACGTTCTATTTCTTTGGTAAGTTGTAACTCGTTAAATTTTATTTTATTCATTTAATTTTCCTTTCATATCCTATTTATTACTATAGTATTTGCAAAATATAATTTTTTATAACATTTTCAACAAAATAAAGGCATCAAATGAAGACTCTTCATCTGAAGCCTTTTTATAGCGGTTTTCTACAATAATATTATTATATACCATAAATCTTAATATAACAAGAAGAAAAACAAAATAAATAAATTATATTTTAAATTTATTTATTTTGTTCAATAATCTAGTAGATAAAAGATTTAAACTATTCATAAATATATTTATCTCACATATAATTTAATAGGTGATGAAATGAAAAATACAATAATAAAGTATATGCTTACATTGTTTATTGCTTCAATGGGATTAATCTCCATATTGGCTTGGAATGATGCGGTTAAATTATTGTTTGAGATAATATATCCTATTAGCAAAGATGGGCTTTTACTTAGATTTATATATGCTATTATAGTTACAATAATAACTATAATATTTACTGCTATTTTAACTAGTTTAACTTACAAAAAAAAATAAAGATGGTTTCCCATCTTTATTTAATAAGTTTAATTCCACCATCTATAAATTCAATTTTTCTTTGTTTAAACAATTGACCTATTGCTCTTTTAAATGCTGCTTTACTCATTTGAAGTTCATCTTTGATTTTATTAGGTGAACTTTTATCATTTAGCATCAAAATTGATTTATTTGATTTTAATTTATCCATTATTTTATCAGCATCAATATCTATTTGTTTATAAGCTTTTTCTCTTACAGATAATTCTAACTTTCCATCATCTCTAACTTTTACCACTCTAGCATTTATTGTATCTCCTATTTGAAAACGCTTAAACAATCTATTACTTGGAATTAATCCATGATATTTATTGTCTATTGCTATAAATAAACCCATTTGAGGATTATAATTATACACCATACCAGATACATTATCATTTTCCTTATAAGGTGCATCAGATTTCAACATATCATATACATTCATGGTAGCACATAATCTACTTGATTTATCAATATACATTCCTACTAAATATTCTGCACCTTTTCTAATCTTACCCCTTTGTTCTGTAAAAGGTAAAAATAAATCTTTCTCAAGTCCCCAATCTAAAAAAGCTCCAATATTTGTATTATCAACAACTTTTAAAAGTCCTATATCTTCTAATGTTATTTTTGGTCTTTTTCTTGTAGATATTATCCTATCTTCAGAATCTCTATAAACAAATACTTCTATTTTATCACCAATTTCTACGTTTTCATCTACTTCTTTTATTGGAAGTAAAACTGCATCATCATCGTTATCTTTTAATGATTTTAAATAAACTCCTTGTGCTGAAAATCTATCAACTATTAATTCCTGTAATTCTCCTAATTTTATCATTTCATTCTCCTTTTTTAATCTATTCTTTCTATAAATGCCATCTTAGGTTGATTACATCTAGGACATTTCCAATTTTCAGGTAATTCATGAAAACTTGTCCCTTTTGCTATATTATTAATCTTATCACCTCTATCTGGTCTATATATATAAGAACATACAGTGCATTTATAATCTTTCATGTAATCTTCCTTTCAATCATTCTATTACTTAATATTAACATAAAATCACACTATAATCATATTAATATTTTATTTTTAAAGATATAAATTTAAAATAAGGGTATATATAATTTAAATTTAATGAAAGGGTTGATATTTAATGAATATAAAAGAAGCAGATATTACATATATATTTCACAGTAGTTTTTTAGTAGAATCTAAAAATCATATATTAATATTTGATTATATAAGTAATCAGAATATAGATGAAAATACTTTAAAAAACAAGCTTCAAGCCACTAAAAAAGATATATATGTATTTGTAACTCATTCCCATGATGATCATTTTGATCCTACTATTTTTTCATGGAATGAATTTAATTCTAATATAAAATATATTATAAGTGATGATGTGTCTATAGAAAGTCATATTCCAAATCTATACTATATAGATAAATATAATTTTTTAGAACAAGAAAATATTCTAATAGAAACATATGGCACAACTGATCAAGGATTGTCTTTTCTCGTTAATGTAGATGGCCTTAGTATCTATCATTCTGGAGATTTAAATTGGTGGCATTGGAAAAATGATGATAACACGTCACAATTAAATGAAGAAGAAGATTATAAAAAAGAAGTAGATATGTTACAAACAAAAGATATAGATATAGCTTTTGTTCCAGTAGATCCAAGACTTGAAGAATATTACTATTTAGGAGCAGATTATTTTTTAGAATATATAAAACCTAATTTACTTGTTCCTATGCATTTTGGTGATAAAATAGAAACATCTAAAAATTTAAAAGAAAAGTTAGGAGATAAACATTTAGCTTCTAACTTATGGCAAATAAATAAGCCTTTAGAAATCTATCATTATAAAAAAACGGACTAATTATGAACTGACCCATGTCAAGTAGACAAATAAATTAATTAAAATATTATGCAC
>NZ_JBQCYD010000050.1:0-16165 GCF_052088025.1 Senegalia sp. (in: firmicutes)
TTTAATTATACACTATTATTAGTTTACGACAACTATCCTACCACATAGGGGTAACTAATATTCCATTTAATTTCTTAGGATCAACATCAATAGATTGAAGTCCTGCCTGTATTTTTTTGCCACTTAGGCCTGCATCTACTAGTATTCTTGTGTTATTTGTTTCTATATATTCGCAATTTCCACTGCTCCCACTAGCTATTGAACAAAATTTAAAACTCATTTATCTCACTCCGTCTTTACAATATTTATTTTATCTTAAGTATGTGATGAACTTGTGATGAATTTATTTTTATTTTAAAAATTCTAATACATTTATAACCTGAAGGGCTACTCCTATAGGAAGTGCTTCTTCATCTATATCAAATTTATCATGATGTCCATCATGAACAATACCTTTTTTTTCATTTCTACAACCTAGTCTAAAGAATACTCCATCTGTATTTTCTAAAAAATAAGCAAAATCTTCTACCCCAAGACTTGGTCTATCTATTATTATAACATTTTTTTCGCCCAATAGTTTATCAGCATTTTTCTTTACTAACTTTACCATGTCATTATCATTTATTAAAGCCATATATCCTTCTTCTCTTATGAATCTACCTTCTCCTTTTAATGTTTTTGGAATATCTTCTACTATATCTTTTATTTTTTCAAGAGCCATCTTTCTAGTATCAGGTGATAATGTTCTAAGAGTTCCTCTCATTTTAACAGAGTTAGCAATAATGTTATGAGCACTACCCCCATTTATTTGACCTATTGAAACTACTGCTGAATCAAGAGGGCTTACATTCCTACTTACTATAGTTTGAAGTGAATTTATTACCTGACTTGCTATAACTATACTATCTACTCCACTATGAGGGTATGCTCCATGGGTACTTTCTCCCCTTATTTCTATATTTAATGTATCTGATGATGCATTCATTTTATCATACTTTAAAGCTACTTTCCCTACAGGTATTTCAGGTGCCATATGTAGTCCAAATATAGCATCCACTTTTGGATCTTCCATCACACCTTCTTTTATCATTCTTTCTGCTCCACCTACAGTTTCTTCTGCTGGTTGAAATATTAGCTTTATATTTCCATTTAATTGATCTTTCATTTGAGCTAATATTTTTGAAGCTCCAAGAAGAATGCTCATGTGTGCATCATGTCCACATGCATGCATCTTACCATCTATTTTTGACTTATATTCAACTTCATTTTTTTCTATTATTGGAAGTGCATCCATATCTGCTCTTAGGGCTATTGTTTTACCTTTATTTTTTCCTCTTATGATTCCAACTACACCAGTATCAGCTACATTTCTTTTATATTCAATATTTAATGATTCTAATATTTCACATATTTTATCATGAGTATTGTATTCTTCTGTCCCAAGCTCTGGATTCATATGGAAATTTCTTCTTATATCTATTAAAAAATCTTTTATTTTTATAGCTTCCTTATATATATTATCCATCTATAACTACACTTTCTATTATTTTAATTTCATTCTTATCTGTATCAATTTCTACTAGAGCTCCCATTGGAAGCGTTATATTAGGAGTGCAATGGCCTGATTTTACATTTGATATTATAGGTATATTTAAAGGTAATAATAAATCTTCAAATACTTCCATAAGAGATGCATCACCTTCATCTTGTTTTTTACAATTATTAAAGTCTCCAAGAATTATACCTTTAAGCTCATCTAATTTTCCTGCGAGTTTTAATTGCATTAGCATCCTATCTATCTTAAATGTAAATTCTCCTATGTCTTCTATGAATAATATTTTATCTTTAGAATCTATTTCATAAGGGGTGCCAATTGTACCAGCTATAAGTGCTAAATTGCCCCCAGTTAATATTCCACATGCTTTTCCTTTAGATAATACTTTGATTTTCTCATCTTTAGGATTAACTAAATCTATTATTTCTCCCCCACTCATAAGTGTATTTTCAAAAGATTCAAATGAAAAATCATCTAATCCATCCTTCATATCACTAACTGTCATAGGCCCATGGAATGTTATTAAATTGGAATTATTATTTATTGCTATATGAAGTGCTGTTATATCACTGTAACCCATAAATATTTTTGGGTTTTTACTTATACTTTCATAATCTATTTTATCAAGTATCCTATGAACTCCATATCCACCTCTTATACAAAATATAGCATCTACTTCTTCATCTTCAAACATTTTATTTATTCCTTCTGCCCTTTTATCATCGCTGCCTGCATATGAATAATCTTTTAAGTAAATATTATCTGCTATTTTTATATTAAATCCTAATTTTTTTAAATATTTTATAGATTTATCAATATCTTCTCTATTTGCATGACTTGCTGGTGCAACTAGTCCTACTAGATCACCTTTTTGTAATTTTTTTGGCTTTATCATTTTATACACTCTCCTTTATATATGATTTTATTAGACAATAAAAAAGGACCTAAGTCCTATTTTATTTAAAACATTAAATTTGTCACTACTACTGCTGTTATTATTCCTACTGCATCTGCTATTAAACCTGCTGGAAGTGCATGTCTTGTTTTTCTAATTGATACTGCTCCAAAATATACTGCAAGTACGTAGAAGGTGGTTTCAGTTGAACCCATCATAATTGAAGCCATTCTACCTATTATTGAATCTGGTCCATGTGCTTCAAATAAACTATTCATAACCCCTGAAGCTCCACCACCTGAAAGTGGTCTCATAAGTGCCATAGGTAATACTTCTCCAGGCATACCTATAAGCTTTGTTACTGGACTTAGTCCCTTTGTAACTAATTCCATAGTACCTGAAGCTCTAAATATTCCTATTGCTACAAGCATTGCTACTAAATAAGGGATTATTTTAATTGCTGTAGAAAATCCTTCTTTTGCTCCTTCAGTAAATGATTCATATACTTTGACTTTTTTGAAAAAGCCAAATGTAGGTATAAAAAGTAATATAAATGGTATTGCATATTTTGATATTGTCTCCATTATTGTAATAAACATATATATCCCCCCATTATTTAGTATCTAATGCTTTTTTCTTTTTCATTGGATTTGTTGATGCAAATACTGGTAATTTCGATAGAGTTTTAACTGCAATAATAGCTGCAATTGTAGATGCTAAGGTAGCTATTATAACTGGACCTATGATTTCTGTAGGGTTAGCTGAGCCTGCTGCTGATCTATATGCTATTACTGTTGCTGGAATTAATGTAACACTTGATGTATTTATTGCTAAAAATGTACACATAGCATTTGATGCTGTCTCTTTATCTTCATTGATTTCATTTAATTCATTCATTGCCTTAAGACCTAAAGGTGTTGCAGCATTTCCAAGTCCTAATACATTTGCTGCCATATTCATTACCATTGCTCCCATTGCTGGATGATCTTCTGGTACTTCAGGGAATAATCTTACCATTATAGGGCGAAGTAATCTACCTAAAAGTTGTACAAGACCTGATTCCTCTGCTATCTTCATTATCCCAAGCCATAGAGCCATTATTCCTACTAGCCCTATTGACAGTTCTACTGCAAGTTCTGCATTGTCAATTGCAGCTTCTGTTACTGCTTCTATATTACCTGTAAAAGCAGCTACAACAACACCTATGACTATAAATAAAAACCAAATAATATTAATCATAATTTCAACACTCCTTAATAATTTTTAAATTCTTTTGGTACTCTTTCTCCTCTTAATAAATCCTCATAGCTTTGTCTTTCTACTATTATTTCAGATTCATCTTTATTTACTAGAACAACCGCAGCTCTTCTAGTTTTATTATAATTACTTGACATGGAAAAATTATATGCTCCAGTATTATATACTGCAAGTATATCTCCATTTGTAATTTTTGGTACTTGTAAATCCCTTATAAGTATATCTCCTGATTCACAACATTTTCCTGCAATAGTAACTTTGTATTTCTTCTCTTCATTCATTTTGTTTGCTATTTCACCATAATATTTTGCAGAATAAAGTGATGGTCTTGGATTATCTGTCATACCACCATCTACAGAAGCATATGTTCTAACTCCCTTAATATTTTTTATGTTTCCTATGGTATATAAGGTGGTCCCAGCATGACCTACTATCCATCTTCCTGGTTCAATCATAACTTGAGGCACTAATAGATTATATTCCTTTGATTTCTTATATATTCTATTCATAATATCATTGATGAAATATTCTAGATTTTTTTCTTTATCTTCTTTAATATAGGAAATTCCATATCCTCCACCTGTATTTAACTCTTGTATTTCAAATTCTAGCTCTTTTTTTAAATATTTTATAAGGTCAAATACAATATCTATTGCTTTTAAGTAAGTACTACTATCAAATAATTGTGAGCCCATGTGGAAATGAAAGCCTTTTAAATTTATGAATTTAGAATCTATAGATTGCTTTACTGCATTTAATATTATGTTTTTTTCAAGGGGAATCCCAAATTTAGAATCTTTTCTACCAGTATCAATATTTTCATGGGTAATACTTGTAATTCCTGGAGTTAGTCTAAATAAAATGCTTACTTCTCTTTGTAATTTGCTTGCTATTTTTTCTATCAAATCTAATTCATAAGTATTATCTACAACTATCCTATTTACATTATTTTCTATAGCAAATTCTAGTTCATCAAATGATTTGTTATTTCCATGAAATAATATTTTTTCAGGTGGGAAATCTGCCTTTAAAGCTGTATATAGCTCTCCACCTGATACAACATCTAGTCCTAGACCTTCTTTTTCTATTATCTTACACATAGCAAGAGTTAAAAAGGCTTTTGATGCATAAAATGCTCTAGTATTTTCAAACTTATTTAAAAACACCTCCCTTATCTCCCTACATCTATCTTCTATTTCTTCTTGATTTACTACATATAGAGGTGTCCCATATTCTTTTGCTAAATTTATAGCATCACATCCACCTATATATAAGTGGTTTTTAGATTTTTGTATGCTCATATACATCCCCTTTCTAAATTAATTTATTATTTCCTTTATGATTTCAACTTCATCAAAGTCATAAGTTTTTCCATCTATTATTTGATAGGTTTCATGGCCCTTACCTAAAAGCATTATAATATCATCAGATTTTGCTATTTGAATTGCCTTTTTTATAGCATCCCTTCTATCTGGAATTTTGAAATATTCACATGTGTGATTATCTATTCCTACCACTATGTCTTCTATTATATCTTCTGTTTTTTCACTTCTTGAGTTGTCACTAGTTACTAGACAAATATCAGAATACTTTGATGCAATTTTCCCCATCTGTGGTCTCTTATTCTTATCTCTATCTCCACCACAACCAAATACTGTAATTATTCTTGATTTTGCAAATTGTTTTACTGTATTTAATACATTTTCAAAGCCATCTGGGGAATGGGCAAAGTCAATTATAATATCAAAATCCTTATCTAATTCTACAAGTTCAAACCTACCCTTTACCCCTTTTAAACCTTCTAGTCCCTTTTTAATAAGATCCAAGGATATGTTCATATGAAGGGCACAAGCAGCTGCTGCTAGAGCATTGTATAAGTTAAACTTACCAGGTAAGGGAAGATTTATATTTATATTTCCTTTAGGAGTAATCATATTATACTTTATACCATTTACAGATTGTTCTATTTGACAAGCTCTTATATCTCCAGAATCAATTCCATATGTTAATAATTTTATATCCCTATCTTTTTCTAATTTTTTTATTAATGCCTTACCATACTTATCTTCATTATTTATAATATTCACATCACTAGTTTTATAAAATAATTTAGTTTTTTCATTCATATATTCCTCTAATGTATTATGAAAGTCAAGATGATCTTCAGATAAGTTTGTAAATATTCCTATATTAAAATCTATCATATCTACTCTATTTAGTGATATAGAATGAGAAGAAACTTCCATGATGCAATCATCTACATTTTCATCTCTCATTTGCTCGAAAAAGTTTTGAAGATGAAGGGATTCAGGTGTAGTATTGTTTGTTTTAATGTTTTTTTCATCTATTACTACTCCTAATGTACCTACAATTCCAGTTTTATGTTTAACTTCTTTTAAAATAGAATCTATTATATAGCTGATAGAAGTTTTTCCATTTGTTCCTGTTATACCTATCATATTTAAATCTTTTGTTGGATATTCATAAAAAGCACTAGATACTTCTGCAAGTGCAACCCTTGAATCAGCTACTTTTACTAGGGTTATTTCATCATCTACTTTTACATCTTTTTCTACTATTATAGTTCTAGCACCATTTTTTATAGCTGTATTTATAAAATCATGTCCATCTACTTTAAAGCCTGTTATTGCAACAAATATAAAATCTTCTTTTATATTTCTAGAATCAAAATCTATTCCCTTTATATCCTTATTTATCTCTCCTACTACTTTTTCATAACTTACATTACTTAAAATATAATTTAATATCATAATTATAACTCCATTCTATAATTTTATTATTTTAGATATTTTTAAATTATATTAATGTACATTAAATTATATTCAATATTATTATTATTAAATTAAGTTTTTTGCACAAAAAAAGCACTTGTATTTTTACAAGTGCTTTTTTTATTTATTTTTTATTCTGTTACCTTTCTTATATCAGCCCCTACACCTCTTAATTTTTCCACTATATTTTCATATCCTCTTTCTACATGCTTTATATCGTGAATTTCTGTTTGTCCATCTGACATTAAACCTGCTATAACACATGCTGCTCCTGCTCTTAAGTCTGTTGCTGTTATCTGAGTACTACTTAAGGGAGTATTTCCTCTTATAATAGCTGTTCTACCATCCACTTTTATATTAGCTCCCATTCTTTTTAATTCATCCACATATTTAAATCTTCCTTCAAATATGCTTTCTGTTACTATACTTGTTCCTTCAGCTTTTGTAAGTAATACTGACAATGGTTGCTGAAGATCTGTAGGAAATCCTGGGTAAGGTAGGGTTTTAATATTTATACTTTTTAAATCTTTCTTGCCCCTAACTCTTATTGAATCATCATATTCTATTATCTCTACACCTAATTCTTTGATCTTTGCAGTAATTGATTCAAGATGTTTTGGTATTACATTTTTTATAAGGACATCTCCTTCTGTAGCTGCAGCTGCAACAATATATGTTCCTGCTTCTATTTGATCTGGTATTACTGAATAAGTACAACCATGCATTCTTTCTACACCTTTTATCCTTATTACATCTGTACCTGCTCCACGCACATCTGCTCCCATTGCATTTAAAAAGTTGGCTACATCTACTATATGAGGTTCTTTTGCTGCATTTTCTATTACAGTTGTCCCTTCTGCCATTGCTCCTGCAAGCATAATATTTATAGTTGCTCCTACGCTAATTACATCCATATAAATATTATTCCCTACTAATTTTTCTGCCACGCAATGTATAATTCCATGTTCAATTTTAAATGAACTCCCTAAAGCTTCAAATCCTTTTATATGGAGGTCTATTGGGCGCGAACCAATATCACACCCACCAGGATATGCTACTTCTGCCTTCTTAAATCTTCCAAGTCCTGCACCTAGTAAATAATATGATGCACGAAGACTTTTTGCTATATCATATGAAGCCTTACATTCTTTTACCGTTGAAGTATCTATTTCTATAGTATGATTAATTTCATCTAATATTACTTGTGCACCTAATGCACTCATTATATCTTTTAATATATATACATCACTTATCATAGGTACATTTGTAATAATACATTTGTCATTTGCTAAAAGTGTTGCTGGTATCAATCCTAAAATAGCATTTTTAAATCCGCTTATATTTATTTCACCTACTAATTTTTTTCCACCTGTTATTATAAATTTATCCATAAAAGAAAACTGACTATTGTCAGTTATTCACCCCTCTCAATTATCTGATATAATTTTTAAATTATATACATCTTTATTATATACAATTTTCACATATATTTAAATAGCAAAATACAAAACAATAATAAAAAGCGAGCAAATTGCTCGCTTTTTATTATTTAGCATATAATTTTATGGTTTCTATTATTGTCTCTACTGATTTTTCCATATCTTCTACAACTATAGCTTCATACCTTCCATGAAAATTAAAGCCTCCTGTAAATATGTTTGGAGTAGGTAGCCCCATATATGAAAGTCTTGCACCATCAGTTCCACCTCTTATAGCCTTTATATTAGGTTCTATACCTATATTTTTCATAGCTTCTACTACAGAATCTACAATGCTAATAACTGGTTCAATTTTCTCTTTCATATTATAATAGGAATCTTTTATTTCAATTTGAACAGTATTTTCTCCATATTTAGCATTTAAGAAGTCACAAGCTTTATTCATAAGTTCTTTTTTCTTTTCAAATTTATTTTTATCATGATCTCTTATTATATAATTCATAGTAGTTTTTTCAATACTACCCTCAAATTTATCTAACATATAAAATCCTTCATACCCTTCAGTATATTCAGGTTTATCAAATTCAGGTAAGAGTGACTGAAATTCCATTCCAATAAGTACAGAGTTTTTCATAGTATTTTTAGCACTACCTGGATGAATATTTATACCACTTACATTTACCCTTGCACTAGCTGCATTGAAGTTTTCATATTCTATCTCACCTAAGAAGCTCCCATCTATAGTATATGCAAAGTCAGCACCAAATTTTTCTACATCAAATTTATCTGCTCCACTACCTATTTCTTCATCAGGAGTAAATCCTATTTTTATATCTCCATGTTTTATTTCAGGGTTATTTACAAGATATTCTATAACACTCATTATTTCAGCTATTCCAGCTTTATTATCTGCCCCCAAAAGTGTAGTTCCATCTGTTGTTATTAAAGTTTTTCCTTTGTAATTTTCTAGAAATGGAAACTCTGATACTTTCATCACTATATCTTTTTCTTTATTTAATACTATATCGCATCCATCATAATTTTCTACTATATTTGGCTTTATATCTTCACCTTTATAATCTGGACTAGTATCAACATGTGCTATAAGACCTATAGTTTTTGCATTTTTAACATTACCTTTTAGAGTTGCCATTACATAACAATTTTCATCTACATGTGCATCACTAAGTCCTAATTCTTTTAATTCTTCTACAAGTAATTTTGCTAAATCAAATTGTATATCTGTACTAGGTGTAGTATCAGAGTTTGGATCTGATTTAGTGTTTATCTTTACATATCTTAATAATTTTTCTTGTACTTTTTCCAATTATTACATCTCCTTTTATTTTAAATACTCTTACTTAACATATACCAAAAAAAGTATTTTTAAATCAAATAAAGCCCAATTATTTAGGCTTTATTCTTCATATAGATATTTTATTGTTCCATCAGTAAATTGTACTTTCCAGGCAGGCACAGCATCTCCTGCTTTAAGTTCAGAAAAATCAAATATATCTGCATCATTTGAATCAAAATAATAACATAATTCTATTTTGTCTATAGTTTTATCTCTAATACCTTCTACAGATAAAAGTTTCAACAAGGAATCAGTAGCAGGTCTTAGTTCTATATTGTTTTCTTTTTCTTCTATAACATTTAGCCATAATCTTTCAAAACTTATAACTTTTCCATTTTTTATTATAACTTTCATGTAAGATTTTTCTAAGATAGTATTTATATGCAATTTTGTATAGTTTAATTCAACTATATCATTATTTTTCTTTAATTTAGTCATTTTATGATCTGAATTTTCAAATCCTTTTTCCTTTAGAAAATCACTTGCTACTTTTTCAGGATCAAATTCCATAGGACTGTTGTTATTTCTAGTTTTATCTTCATATATTATTTTCTTACCCTTTAATATTTCAAATTTTTCCTTGTCATCTTCAAATATTATAGAGTCTTTTTCATTATCTATATTAGCTATTTGTAGTAAATCAGATGAGCTTAAAAATTCATTTGCAATATCTAACTTTTTGTTTATAGTATCATATTCTTCATATTCAACTTCTAAAAGCTCAATGTTTGGTGTCTTTTCAGGTATTTCAGTTTTAAAATCTACATTGATTTTTTCTAATCTCTCTATAACATCTTCTTTGCTAGTAATATAATCTTTAGCTCTGATATTTTTACTTGTCATTATAAGTAATAATGAAATATTGACTACTAAAAATGCAAATATCATTATTCTTTTAGCTTTAGACCAATCCATTTACATCAACTCCTGAAATTCTAATAACTTATTCTAAGGATTTAATATCAATTAAATCACCTGTGCTAGAATCAAAAATATATTTATTATTTTTGATATCTATAATCCAAACATCAATTAGAGGCGTCTTATAATAAGATGAAGATTTATCATAATAACCTAATGATATATCCTTTATGGAAGTTATTATATCTTGATATAATTGTGTTTGTACATTACTAGATATATTAGCATCTTCAAGCATAAAATCTTCCTTTATCCTTGAAATGTTTTTTTCAATAACTTCTTCTGGATTAATTCTTTTATCTCCATAATTATTATTTTCCTTTACTATAATATCCCTATAAAACCTCTTATAATTTATTACCTTATCACCATATACTTCAGCTACTAATGGATTTATTAATGTATTTTCTTCACTAGTTCTATTGTTTATATACACATTTTTACCTTCTATATTATAAGTCAATGTAAATCTATAGCCCTTATCTTTATTTTCAGATTCAATTTCTTCTATATTAGAAATATAAGCATTTTCTGGCAATCTATCTTTATTAGCTATAAAATCAGCTAGGGCATTTAAACTTCTATATATATCTCTTTCATTTTCTTTTTCATTTAAAGTGTTAGAATATTCGATTATTCCACTTGGATATACTAATAGACCTGTGTTTTGATTATACATATATATTATTACGCCACTATTATCTACAACTTTTCTAAGGTAAGATAAATCCTTATCAAAAAAACCTTGTGCAATCTTATCTATATTTTTATCATCTTCTATTGAGCCACTTATTTTAATATCATTTTCAACAATAATATCTTTTTTATCCTTTGGAAGTCTATATGGAATATATATATCTGCTTTTGTACCTAAACTCATATCAGAAGGCCAATAATTTATAAAATCTTTTGATTCTTTAATTTCTTCTAACATTTTTGATAATCTATTGTCCTTATATTCAATATTAGAAACCTTTACATACTTTTGCCCATCACTTAAAACTATAAAATTCTCATCTTCTAAATTCAAATGTATTGTTTTAACAGAATCCATAAGTTCGCGCTCAAGTGTTCCATCCATTGGCGCATTAAAGGTACCAGCAAATAATTCAATTGGTAGCTTATCTGCAAATTCTATGTTTATAGATTTTTTATTATTTAATCCATCAAACTCTTCTTTCTTTATTTCTGCTACAGTTTTATCTTGATATGAAAATATATCATCTAATATCTCTCTTGTATCTTCCCATATATCATATTCACTTCCTGGACTTAAAACGGTATGAGTTTTTTTAGAATAATTAACTAATATCCTTTGAGGGACAATCATTTTAGATGCTATTAAATCTCTTGAATTATATTTATTGCTTTTATCTATAGATTTAAATAAATTTATGTCTTCATTTAATAATGTTTGACTTACAAGAAATAGGCTTAATATAAAAAGAGACACTAATATAATTGTATTGAGTCTCGTTTTATTCATAAATAGCACCTTCTTTCTATTTCTTTTCTATAATTGATTTTAAAATTTTCTTATTATTATTAGCTTCTAATATATTTCTATTTTTAATATAACCTTTAGCTACATTTCTATTGGTTACATTTACTATTCTATCAAAAGTATATTTTTCTCCATTATTTTCTATAACTACAATTATCTCATTTTTTCCAAGAGGTAATTCTAATTCCAGGTTGAATCTTTCTAACTCACCAACCTTTAATTTAGTATCAAATGTTGGTTTTTTCAGTGATTTATCTATATTAGAAATATAATCATGATTATATAGGTATATATCAATATTACTTTCACTTTTTGCTTTTCCTGATAATAATATGGTATTTTCCGAAGTAACTACATCATTATCTGGCATAAGCAAATTATAATCTTTATTAATTTCCTTATTGCTAGCAGAAATTGGGCTATATATATTTATAACTATAAATATAATAATTAAAGATGATAATAATTTTGTCTTCATATAAAACCCTCCTAAATCTACAAAGTAATGCTTTTATTATATAAAAACTATATTACAGTGAGATTACCTAGGTTTTAAGAATAAATTACTTTTATTTTTAATCTATAGGTAAAGTTATAATTACTTTAGTTCCTTTTTCATATTCACTTTCTATATCTATTTTCCCCTCATGGGATTCTATTATTCTTTTAGCTATAGAAAGCCCAAGTCCTGTACCACCCAAATCACGTGATCTAGCCTTGTCTACCCTATAGAATCTTTCAAATATCCTATTTAAATCTTTTTTGGGAATACCCATACCATTATCTTCTATAATTATTTCATTAGTATTATTATTTGAATTTAAAGTTATATTTATAAATCCACCTTCAGATGTATATTTAAATGCATTACTTAATATGTTGATTATTACTTGTTCAATTGCATCTTTATCAGCATATATATCTTTTAAATCTTTTTTTATATACATATTAACCTTTTGATTCTTTTCATTTATTGTTATTTCAAGCTTCATAAGTATTTTATTTATCAAATTTTCTAAAGATATATATTCTTTTTCCCATTCTATTTGTTTATTATCAAAGTTTGATAATTGCAAAAGATCACTTACTATCCTTGTCATTCTGTCACATTCATCATTTACTACATTTAAAAAACTAATGCTTAGATCTTTGTCATCTATTGCTCCTTCTAAAATAGTTTCTGTATAACTTTTTATGGTTGTTATGGGAGTCTTTAATTCATGGGATACATTTGCAACAAACTCTCTTCTTAAATTATCTAAATTATATTGTTCTGTTATATCTTGAAATACTATTACTATTCCACTAAACTCTGATCCTTGATTTAAATATGGAGCAAATCTAGCCATATAAGTAGAATCCTTAGTTTCAATTATTTGTTTTCCCCTTAGTGATTCAGTATCAATTATATTTTTTAATGCTAAATACTTATTAATACCTATCATTATCTCATCATAATCTTTGCTTTCTATATCTTTATCTGTAATATTTAATATGTTTTTAGCTACAGAATTAGCATGAGAAATTTTGCCTGTAACATCTACAGCTATAACTCCATCAGCCATATAATCAAATATTGTTTCCATTTTAGATTTCTCTCTAAATATTTCAGATATGGTACTATCTAGTTTTTTAGTTAGAAGATTAAACATACCTGCAAGTTGTCCTATTTCATCATCAGATTTAACTTCTACGTATTGCTTGAAATCTCCTTCTGCCATTTTTTGAGCTTTTATTGTTACGTCTTTTATAGGTTCTGTTATACTATTTGCAATTAGAAAACCAAGAACTATAGTTATTGCAAGAGCCAAAAGTGTTGCTTCTGAAAATATGGTTTTAGTTTCAGCAATAGTTTGATTTATATGCTCTAAATCATATATTATATAAATTATTCCTTCTACTAGGCCCTGTTCTGTTTTAATGGGATATGCAAAGTATTTTAAAGACATACCTTCATTTGTAGTTAGTATTTCTTCACCTTTTGAAGCTTCAACTATGAGTTTTGGTGATATTTGTGGAATATTATATACATTTTCTCCTATGAGTCTTTCTTCTTGACCTATATTACTGGAGATTATTTCTGGTGCAATTTTCGTGTTATCAATAATATATACTCTATTGTCTGTAGAATATATTGGAGCTTTAGTAAGCAGCTCACTTTTCTCCTCTTCTTCTAATTCATTCCATTTTGCTTCTTTTATGGTAGGAGAAAAGTTAAGTATACTTTGAGCTTGGGCTCTTATTGAATTATCTGCTTCATTTAATTGATTCCTTTCAAATACAGTTACTACAAAAATTCCAGCTATAACCATTGCAATAAATACAAGTAAAAAATAAATTATTATGAATTTACTTTTAATGCTTCTAAACATTTATCTTTTTACCCCCTGAAGTAGTATCCTACTCCTCTTTTTGTTATTACATATCTTGGACTACTTGAATCATCTTCTACTTTTTCTCTAAGTCTTCTTATAGTTACATCTACAGTTCTGATATCTCCATAATATTCATATCCCCAAACTTCTTGAAGTAATTTTTCTCTTGAAAATACTTGTTCAGGTTTAGTTGCCATGAATTTCAACAATTCAAATTCTCTTAAAGTTAATTCTATTATCTTTTCACCTTTTTTAACTTCATACTTATTTAAATCTATTACAATATTTTCTGATCTTATTATATTTTTAGGCTCGTTTGATTCTTGATTTATCATTTCACCCCTTCTAATATTTGCTTTCACTCTAGCGCTTAGTTCTCTAATACTAAAAGGTTTTGTAATATAATCATCAGCACCCATTTCAAGTCCTAATATCTTATCTACTTCTTCTTCTTTTGCAGTAAGCATTATTACGGGCGTATTTTTTTCTTGTCTTATTTCTTTTAATACTTGAAATCCATCTTTTACAGGCAACATGATATCTAGCAATATAAGATCCGGATCCCAACTATATACTTTTTCTACTGCTTCTCCTCCATCATGAGCTAAATCAACTTCATAATTTTCTTTTTCTAAATTAAATTTAAGTATATCAGCGATTGGTTTTTCATCATCTACTACCAATATTTTTTTCGACATATTAATCCCCCTAATCTAACTTTTGTTTTAATATCATTATATCATAGTCATATATATATTCTAGAAAAATATAATAACCTTTTAATACCTTCTTGCATAAATTAACTATAGGAAGGTGATTTTATGAGGCGACAAAAAGCAGTTAAAATAGAAAAGATAGATTCTTTAGTTAATGCTAAGCTAAATTCTAAATCAAAAGAAGATATACCTATAATTATAAAATACAAAAAAAATAAAAAAGATAAAATATCTAGTATGTCTAAAAACATTAAACATAAACTCCCTATTGTAAATTCTATAGCATGCAATATGAGTTTAAATGACATAAGTATATTAAAAGATGACCCTGATGTAGACTATATATCATACGATAATAAGGTATATACACAATTAGATATAGCAAATAAAACTATAAAGACAAATATAGCCAATAAACATAATCTAACAGGAAAAGATATAACAATAGCTGTTATAGATACAGGGCTTGCTCCTCATTTAGATTTATTTAGACCTAATAGACGAGTTTTACATTTTAAGGATATTGTAAATAATAGAAGCAAACTTTATGATGATAATGGCCATGGTAGTCATGTAGCAGGTATTATTGCTGGTAATGGATATTCTTCAAAAGAGAAATATAAAGGTATAGCACCCTTATCTAATTTAGTTGTTATAAAGGCACTTGATAGTTCTGGAAGTGGGTCTACTTCTGATATTGTTTCAGCCATACAATGGGTCATAGATAATAAAGATATATATAATATTAAAATATTAAATTTATCACTCGGAACTCCTATAAGTAGCAATAATTCTTCTCCACTTAAAGATTCAGTTGATGAAGCTGTAAGAAAAGGTATTACTGTAGTTTGTGCTGCTGGAAATAGTGGTCCATCAAGGGGAAGCATATTGTGTCCTGGTAATTCTTCTTCTGTTATAACAGTAGGAGCTGTAGATGATAATAAAACATCTGAGATAAGTGATGATACTATTGCTAATTTTTCAAGTCGTGGTCCTACAAGGGAAGGACTTAGAAAACCTGATATCGTAGCACCTGGGGTTGATATAATGAGTATTTCAAATAGAAACCCTTCTGGATATTCTTCACTTAGTGGTACTTCTATGGCAACACCAATAATTACTGGTACTTGTGCATTATTATATGAAAAATATGGAGATTTAAATCCAAGAACAGTTAAAAATATGCTTATGAATAATTGTTCTAATATAGGTTTTTCTCAAAATGAACAGGGTGCTGGTATAATAGATTTAGAAAAATTATTAGATGGAGACTATAATAAAAATTACAGTGCAGCTTATTATGATAAAGATCATGAGGTGGATAATAAGAGCTATGGCTATAATTTTGATAAGCTTTTAATTATAGGACTATTGATATTACTTTTAATATGGGATATATAAAGGCGAACTATTT
>NZ_JBQCYD010000051.1:0-6136 GCF_052088025.1 Senegalia sp. (in: firmicutes)
TTTAAAAGCTATTACAAAAACAAATAAGAAATATTTAAATAAGAATAATGATTAGCCCATAAACATGGATATAGTAGTTTAGCAATTGAAATTTGCTAAAAAAATTCAAGATTGCAAATTTCAATTGCTAGGATATTTCTTCAAAATATATTAATCTAAAATTAGAAGGTAAATAAATATGCTAAGTGAGATTTTAAAACAAAAAAGAAAAGAATTAGGTTTAACTCAGCAATATGTTGCAGATCATTTAAATGTGACACGACAAACTGTATCAAATTGGGAGATTGAAAAAAGTTATCCAGATATTCCAACCTTGATAAGGGTTAGTGAATTTTATCAATTATCTTTAGATTATATGTTAAAGGGAGATGTCAATCTAATGGAAAAAATCGAAAAAGATACAAATGAATTAAAAAAATATCAAAAAACAAAAGAGATTTTAAAAATGATTTGTTATGGGTTACTCATCGTAGCTTTTTTCTATTTAGCTGGATATGCAATTGGTAAAGGTTGGGCTCACTATACTCTATAAATTACTTATTCGGTTGAAAAGAATTTGTCTTAATAGCAATTATGACAAACTCGCAAAGAGCATTATATATATTGATATTATTAGGATAGAGTAGGTTTTATACTTTATCCTTTTTTATTTTATTTTTTTGAGTTTGTCATAAAATATTATATAATATTAATATGTAAAACTAATAGGATCTTTTAAAATGTGTGATTACATTAAGTTAAAGAAAACTAGAAAAAGTTATTAATATTGCTCTTAGAATTTCAGATTTACTTAAACAGAGTGATGTTTTAAAGAATAGGATAAGTTTTAAGGATATTTATATTATTGAAGGTATGCTTTTACTACTTTTATTTTAAATTCAAAACTATATTTTGACAAATCAAACCGACCCCAATATTTAGATTTTTTGTCTAACTTTTAGGGGTCGGTTCATTTTATATATTTCCAAGTAGAAATATATTCAAAATTTTCATATTGTGGATGTGTATCTAGTTTAGACCATTTACCTTCTTTGTTTTTTTCATTTAAAGTGACTTCAAAGTGATACTGTGCTATTCCCATATCCAATAATTGAATATCATAATCTAATTGCTTTGCATAATCAGGAGTTCGTTCAAGATATAAATGATAATTATCTTCTTCTTTAACCATTCTCCATGGTTGTTTATTTGAAGCTGAAGGTCCTATTCTAACCATTTCTAAAGCTTCACCATATACCAAAAGACTATCTTTCTTTAAAGGATTTAAATCACTATCAAAGAAAATTTCACCAAAGTCTTTTCGCATGTCAGCTTTTGCCATTTTCCTCATAGCCTTTTCCTTTATACTTTTCTTTTCAGAAGAGTAGCCTATTGGTGTTGCACATATAAAAGATTCTTCATCTTTTAAATTTGTCTTTTCACTAAATTGACCTCTGTTAAAAGTTCCACCTAACCAGCAAGTTCCAAGATCGAGTGATGTTGCAAAAATAATTATTTTTTCAAATAAATATCCAAGTTCTACTAAATCATGCTTATCTTTTTTAACAATAGCACAAATATAAGTATTAGCATTAGTAATTACTCCATAGGTACCAACTTTTCCATCTATATTTGCATTGATTAATGGAAATCTATAGTTAGGATATTCTTTTTCTAAATCACTTAAAAAATTTGTTAACTTTTTCATGGTATCTTTTTCTATTTCTTTTTTTTCATATGTTCTTACAGATACACGCTTTTTAATATTTTCCATTTTAAACACCTCGATATAATTTATATACAAAAATCAAGAAATAAATCAAAAAATATAGTTTAATAGCCATAATTAAAAGTATCTTTTTAAACTTTAAAGGATTCTATGTTTTTTTGTAGAATATATAAAATAAAGGTATTTAAATATATAAGTTAAAGGATTTGATTATGATTAAAAAAATATCTGAAGAAATATATAATAAAATTGACTATGTTAAATCTATAGTGTCTATATATCCAGATGAAGCTATTAAAATAAGCAAAGAAGCATATAATCTAGCTAAAGATAATAATTTGATAATTGAAGAAGCTTATTCACTTTTAAGTATTGCTTTTGCTAGTAGAATAAAGTCTGATATAAGTAGTATAATAGATTCTTCCTATAAAGCACTTGCAATATTTAAAGATAAAAATTATATAATAGGACAAATTAAATCACTAAATTTAATAGGTATTGCATACTTCTATAGTTCTATGTATGAAGAAGCTATAAAATATTTCTTAGAAGGCCATGAACTATTAAAAACTACTAAAGATGATTCTTTGTTATGCAGTGTTTTAAACAATATTGGAGAAGTATATAGGGAATCTGAAATGTATGATAAGGCTATTTATTATTATGATCAAGCTATTGAAATAGTATGTAAAAATAATTATACTATACATCATGCAGCTATACTTACAAATATAGGGGAAATATATTTTGCTAAAAGTGATTATAAAAAGGCTCTTGAAATATATAATGAAAGTTATAATCTGCTAATTCATGAAAATGATATAATAAATTTAGCTGAAATTGAAAATAAAATAGGAAAAAGTCATTTTGAAATGGGAAATATCAAGAAGGCAAAGGAATATTATTTTAAGGCACTTAAAAGACTTCAAAATATAAATAATAAGTATTATATAATAGATGTATTCATAAATATAGCAGAGATAAACCTTGAAGCATCAGAGGGAAGTACCTTAAGTTTTTATGAAAAAGCAATGGGTTTTGCAGAAGATGTAGGTTCTAAATCTAAACTTTGTAAAGTATATAAACTTATTTCCCTCTACCATGAAGAACAAGGCGATTATAAAAATGCCCTAGAATACTTCAAAAGATATTCTAGCATTAAAGAAGAAATTATGAGAGTTAAGCTTAAAAGTAAACTTGAAATATTAAATATAGAATTTAAAAACATTGAAGATAAGGATAAATTTGACAATATGAAACTAAGGCTTGAAAATGAGATATCTAGACAAAAATATAACTTGAAAAAGATAAAAAGTTCAAATGAAATGCTTGAAAGACAAGTTTATGAAGATGAACTTACAGGAATTCAAAATAGGAGAAGTGTAAATTTATATCTTTCTTTAATGCTAAAGGATATGAAATCAAAAGAAGATTTGATAGCATTATATGTTATAGATATAGATAAATTCAAAAAATATAATGATTGTTGGGGCCATCCTGAAGGTGATCAATGTATAAAGAAAGTAGCAAATTGTATAAAAAGCATTCAGCTTGATCGTGATGATATTTTTGGAAGATATGGAGGAGAAGAATTCATATATATTTCTACTCATTTAGATTATAAAGAAGCTTTAGAGCTTGGCAATCACATTAGAAAAGAAGTGGAAGAATTAGATCTTTATTATATGGATAAAAAAGAAAAAAGAACAGTTACAATAAGTCTAGGGGGAGTAATAGGTAAAAGTTCGAACTTTAGCTCCATGCAAAAGATGATTGAAATTGCTGATATGGAACTTTATAGGGCTAAGGATATGGGAAGAAATAGAACTATTTTAAAGAATATTAATAATGTTAATTAATTAAAAAAGGATGATTGTATGGCAAATAAATATTACGTAGTAAGACAAGGCAAGAAGATAGGCATATTCACAAGTTGGGATGAATGCAAAAAAAATGTGAGTGGTTTTTCAGGTGCTGAATATAAATCTTTTAAAAACAAAAAAGATGCAGAAGATTATTTTGATAACAGAGAAGAAAATATAATAGAAAAAGAAAAGAAAATAGATGAAATTATATTAACAGATAAAAATAAGGCCGTATCTTATGTAGATGGAAGTTACAAAAAACAAACAAAAGAATTTTCATATGGAGCAGTTATTTTTTGGAATAATGAAGAATATCATTTTTCCGATAAATTTGATGATTCAGAACTTGCTAAAATGCACAATGTAGCAGGAGAACTAGAAGGTGCTAAATGTGCTATAAGATTTGCTCTAGAAAATCATATTAAAGAGCTTACAATCTACCATGATTATGAAGGGATATCTAAATGGGCTAGTGGTTCTTGGAAGGCCAACAAGGAAGGCACAAAAACCTATAAAAAGTATTGCGAAGAAGCTAAAGAAAAAATTAAAATTAATTTTGTCAAAGTAAAAGGTCACTCAGGGGATAAATATAATGATCTAGCAGATGAACTTGCTAAATCTGCATTAGGAATAGAATAATAGAAGGAGAGATTTTTTTGAAGATTACACATATTAAACTAGGTAAAATATCAGTGCCACTTAAAACTCCATTTAAAACTGCTCTTAGAAGCGTTGAGTCCATAGAAGATATTATAGTTGAAATACATACAGATACAGGTAATATTGGCTATGGTGAAGCTCCACCAACTGGAGTAATTACAGGAGATACAACTCTTTCTATAATAGGGGCTATAAAGACACACATTGCTCCTTCAATCATAGGTCATAATATAGAGAACTTTGAAGAATTGATGCTTAAATTACATTCATCTATAGTAGGAAATACTAGTGCAAAGGCTGCTGTAGATATAGCCCTATATGATTTATATGGTCAACTTTATAAGGCACCGGTATATAAGTTATTAGGAGGATATAGGAAGAATATCACAACAGATATAACAATAAGCGTAAATGACCCAGATGAAATGGTAGCTGATAGTATAGATGCTATAAAACTAGGGTATGAAACACTTAAGGTAAAAGTAGGAAAAGATTCTAAGATGGATATAAAAAGACTTTCTGCTATAAGAAGTGCAGTTGGAAATAATATCAATATAAGAATAGATGCAAATCAGGGTTGGAAGCCTAAGGAAGCTATAAGAACTCTTAAGCAAATGGAAGATTTAGGTCTTAATTTAGAATTAGTAGAACAACCAGTTGCTGCATATGATATAGAAGGAATGAAGCTTGTAACAGACAATGTAAGTACACCTGTACTTGCAGATGAAAGTGTATTTTCTGAAAGAGATGCCCTTAAAATACTGCGTGAAAAAGCAGCAGATCTTATAAATATAAAGCTTATGAAAACAGGTGGAATAAATAAAGCACTTAAAATAATAAGTCTTGCAGAAATATATGATGTAGAATGTATGATAGGTTGTATGTTAGAAGCTAAGGTTAGTGTAAATGCAGCAGTTCATCTAGCAATGGCTAAAAAAATCATTACAAAAATAGATTTAGATGGACCTATATTATGTAAGTCAGACCCTGTAATAGGTGGAGCTATATTTGATAATTCAAGTATAACAGTAGAAGATCATCCAGGTTTTGGTGTTCAAAAAGTTGAAGGTATAAAATATATCTAAACAGGAAGTGATACTTTTGATAAATGAATCTCGAATAAAATATTTAAATGATAAGGATACAATAAAAGCCAATAATTATATAGTCTATTGGATGCAAAGCTCCTAAAGGACAAAATATAATCATGCATTAGAATATGCTATAAAGCTTGCTAATGAATATGATAAGCCTTTGATAGTATACTTTGGAATAACAGATGATTTTCCAGAGGCTAATAGTAGGCATTATTATTTTATGTTAGAAGGTCTACAGGATGTAAAAGACAAATTAAAAAAGAGAAATATAAAATTTATTATAAAACATATATCTCCTGAAGAAGGAGCAGTAGAATTATCAAAAAATGCAGCGATGATGGTGGTAGATAGAGGATATTTAAAAGTAGAGAGAAAGTGGAGAAAATATACTTCAGACAATATAAACTGTCCATTGATTCAAGTAGAGACGAATGTTCTTGTACCTGTAGAAGTAGCATCAGATAAGGAAGAATATGCAGCCTATACCATAAGAAAAAAGATAAATAAGAATTTGAAGGAATTTACAAATGATTTTGATGAAGAAAAGCTAAAAAATTCATCTATGGATTTAGATATTGATACAGAAATATTTGAAATAGATGATATAGATAAGGCTATAGATAAGCTTGATTTAGATAAGGAAGTAAAGAAAAGTAAATTTTTAAAGGGTGGCGAAAGTGAAGCAGAAAAATATTTGAATGTATTTTTAGATGAGAAATTAGAAGAATATGATGGACTTAGAAATCATCCTGATAAAGATTATACTTCAAAATTAAGTCCTTATCTACACTTTGGACAAATTTCAC
>NZ_JBQCYD010000051.1:6236-16091 GCF_052088025.1 Senegalia sp. (in: firmicutes)
ATATTACAATGAAAACTATGATAATTATGAAGATTCACTTCCAAGTTGGTCAAAGGAAACATTAGAAATTCACACTGATGATAGAAGAGATGAAAATAGTTTTGCATCTGTTGCCTGGCTTTTTGGTAAGCATGATAGGCCATGGAAGGAAAGAGAAATATTTGGCAAAACTAGATATATGAATGCAAATGGTCTAAAGCGAAAGTTTGATATAGAAAAATATGTTGAAATGATAGAAGCTTTAGACAAATAATATTGACAAAAATGAATAGTTTAGATATCATTAATCCATAATAATATAAAATCAAATAAAGGCTGTGATGGGAAGAGTAGATTAAAAAGCTACCTAAAAGAGAGCTAGATTAGGTGAAAACTAGCGGTAGAATATTAATTGAAGATGGCCCCTGAGCTTCTAGGGTGAAATATAAGTAGGTCTAGACGTAAACTTGCGTTAAAGAATAGGTTTATAACCTAATGAGGCTTAAATTGTGAAATTTAAGCAAAGTAGAGTGGTATCGCGAATCTTCGTCTCTAATATAGAGAGGAGGATTTTTTTATTGCCTAATTTGGGTACAATAAGTTTAAGGAGGAATTTTGATGAAGGATAAAAACAGTTTTTATATAACAACCCCACTATATTATCCTAGTGCAAATCTTACAATAGGTCATACTTACACTACTGTAGCTGTAGATGCACTAGCTAGATATAAGAGATTACAAGGATTAGATGTAAAATTTCTTACAGGAACAGATGAGCATGGACAAAAAATAGAAAAGGTAGCAAATGAAAGAGGTATAAGTCCCAAAGAATATGTTGATAAAATAGTAGGAGAGATAAAAGAGCTTTGGAAGACTATGGATATATCTTATGATATATTTATTCGTACTACTGATGATTATCATGAAAAAACAGTGCAAAAGATTTTTCAAAAGTTATATAACAAAGGTGATATTTATAAGGGAGTATATGAAGGATATTATTGTACACATTGTGAAGCATTCTTTACTGAAAATCAATTAAATGAGGGGAATTGTCCTGATTGTAATAGACCAGTTGAAAAGCAAAAAGAAGAAACATACTTTTTCAAGCTATCTAAATACACTGATAAGCTTATAAAACATATTGAAGAAAATCCAGATTTCATACAGCCAGAATCTAGAAAAAATGAAATGTTAAACAATTTCTTAAAGCCTGGTTTGGATGATTTATCTGTAACACGCTCATCATTTGATTGGGGTATAAAGGTACCTTTTGATGATGAACATGTAATCTATGTTTGGACAGATGCACTTAGTAATTACATCACAGCTCTTGGATATTTAAGCGATGATGATAGTGATTATAAAAAATATTGGCCTGCTGATATTCATTTTGTAGGAAAAGAAATTGTAAGATTCCATACTATAATTTGGCCAGCACTTCTTTTAGCTTTAGGGGAAGAATTACCTAAACAAGTATTTGGTCATGGATGGATATTATTTGATAACGATAGAATGTCAAAATCTAAAGGAAATGTAGTATATCCCGAATCTATAATAGAATTATATGGGGTAGATGCACTTAAATATTTCTTGCTCCGTGAATTTACATTTGGTCAAGATGGATCATTTACAAAAGAAAAATTTATGAATAGATTAAATTCCGACTTAGCCAATGATTTAGGAAATCTAGTGAGCAGAACTGTAGCTATGATTGGCAAATACAATGGTGGCATCATACCACAAGCTAAAAAGACAGGCGAATTTGATGATAAGTTAAAGAATATAGCTATATCTACTCCTAGTTTGGTAGATGGACATATGGACGATCTCAAATATAGTAGTGCACTAGAAGAAATATGGAAACTTATAGGTAGAACAAATAAATATATTGATGAAACAACACCTTGGATTTTAGCTAAGTATGATGATAAAAAGGATAGATTAGATACTGTTCTTTATAATTTAGCTGAATCTATAAGAATAATATCTGTACTGATAAGACCATTTATGGAAAATACATCAAATGAAATATGGAAACAATTAGGTATAGATAGTGGAGACTACACTACTTGGGAGTCTCTATCTAACTTTGCTAGTTTAGAATCTGGTTTAAAGGTAAGAAAAGAAGCACCAATGTTTCCAAGGCTTGAAGTAGAAAAAGAAATAGAAAAATTAGATAAATTAAACAAAAAATTAATAGAAGAAAGAACCGGTAAAAAAGGTGAGGAGGAAATAGAAGTGGAAGAAAATTATATATCTATAGATGAATTTGATAAGGTTGATTTAAAGATAGCTGAAATAGTAAAGGCAGAAAAGCATCCAGATGCAGATAAACTTTTAGTATTTAAGCTTAGGGTAGGAGAAGAGGAGCGCCAAATAGTATCAGGGATAGCTGAAGTGTATTCTCCAGAAGAACTAATAGGTAAAAAGGTAGTAATAGTTGCAAATTTAAAACCTATTAAATTAAGAGGAGTAAAATCTGAAGGAATGATTCTTTCAGCAGAAAAAGGAAAAGCAATATCATTACTTACAACTCTTGATGAAATTGAAAGTGGTGCGAAAGTACTTTAATTTTTTAAAAAATCCTGTGTAGACATGTCTACATAGGATTTTTTAATGATATAATAAATATATAATCAAATATATATAAATGGGGGAATTAAATTGGATAGCACATATTTTGTACTTACATTTTTAGTTTTAGTTTTTGCTATAGTAAGTTTGTTAAAAGATAGAGCTAACATTAGATTAGCAGGTGATATTTTATATGAAGATAAAAATCGCAATGAAACTATAAATATTGTGAAATGGGTATTGTTTGGAGTGGCTTTTATCTACATATTATATGCCATATACAATATGATAATTGATAAAGATATAATGACAAATATTGATATAGGAGTATTTTTTGCAATATATTTTATCTTCTTTGCAAATTACTATACTAAAGCTTTTATAATAGGAGAAGAAGGGGTTATAAAATATAATAATTTTATAAGATTTAAACATATTATAGGATATGAATTTAAAGATACAAAAAATGAAAAGTATAAATTAATTATAAGATATAAAAGAGATAGTGAATTAAAATCAAGAAGGCTTATAGTAGATATTTATGATAAAAAAGAAATAGAAAAGATATTTAAAAATAAAGTAATAAGAAAAATTTAAAGGAGTGAATATGTTGGAGAAGATAGATGATAAAATATGTCCTCTTTGTGGGCAAGCTAATGATTGTAAGGCTCATCAAGGAAATTGTTGGTGTATGGATATTAAGGTGCCCAAAGAGCTTTTAGAAAAAGTACCTGAAGATAAGAAAAATAAAGCTTGTATTTGCAAGTCATGTATAGATGCCTATAATAAAGGGTAATAGATATACAAATGATTAAAGGAGTTGAAGTTTAGCCATGTTAGTAGATAGTCATGCACATTTAGATGATAAGAGATTTGATAATGATAGGGAAGATTTGATTAAGAATTTAAGAGAAAACAATATAGAATTTATAATTAATCCTGGAGCAGATTTAAAAACTTCTAGGAAGGCTGTAAAGCTAGCAAAAGAAAATGAAAATATTTATGCAGCAGTAGGAGTTCATCCTCATGATGCAGGCGATATGGATGAAAATACAATAGCTGAATTAAAAAAGTTAGCCAAGGAAGAAAAGGTTGTAGCTATAGGTGAAATAGGGCTTGATTATTATTATGATAATTCACCAAGAGAAATTCAAAAGAAGTGGTTTAAAGAGCAGATAAAACTTGCAAAGGAACTTGATTTACCTATTATAATTCATGATAGAGATGCACATGAAGATACCTATAATATATTAAAGGAAGAAAATGATGAAAAATTAAGAGGAATTATGCATTGTTATCAATCTTCCTTAGAGATGAGTAAACAATTTATAGAATTAGGTTTTTTTATATCACTAGCAGGACCAGTTACCTTTAAAAATGCTAAGACACCAAAAGAAGTAGCTAGTGGAGTATCTTTAGATAATTTACTTATTGAAACAGATTCACCATATTTAACTCCCCATCCATATAGGGGCAAGAGAAATGAGCCAAAACATGTAAAACATGTGGCTCAAATGATAGCAGACCTAAAAGGAATATCCATAGAAGAAGTAATTCAAAAAACGAATCAAAATGCAAAGAAAATTTTTGGTATTAAGTAACATAGCAAGGATCTCTCCATATAATGATATTAGATTAAATAAATCTAAATTATTATTAAGGAGAGATTTTTAAATGGAAAAAGATAAAAAGTATGAATATCCCAAAATGCCAAAAATGCCATACAAGCCCGACAGATTACCTATAGAAGATAAACCTATGCGTCCAAGACCAATGCCTATGCCAAATCCTGAAATGAGACCATGTCCAAGGCCAATGCCTATGCCTAGGCCAAATCCAAGACCTAGACCTATGCCTGAAATGCGTCCTATGCCAAATATGCCAAACATGCCTATGAATATGGATCCTATGAAGATGAAGCTTTGCTATTGTATAATGGAATGTATAGATGAAGTATTAGGTGATAGCATGAATAATTGCAATCCTATGTATCCAATGTGCCCATATCCAATGATGCCAGATATGAATGAATGTATGAATGATATGGATGATGAAGATCATAATGGAATGTATCCAATTTATTAAGAATGTAATCTAATTATAAAAAAGAAGAACTTTTCAACAAAAGTTCTTCTTTTTTGTTGTTTTTATGAATAATATTATATGTATATGCAAATATTATTACAGTAATATAACAATTATGTTTCAATTTGATTAAAGGAGGGAATATACATAAGGTAGAGTTTATTGAATTATAGACAGCAAAAAAATGTTTCAATAAATTTGACAAATTTTAAAATACCTAATATACTACTAAAGAATCAAGAAATGGAGGTTGTAAAATGCAAAATATAATTAAAAACAAGAAGTTGCTTATAGTTATTAGCACTGTTTTTGTAATTGCATTATTTTCTGTGGTCCTATATCAAGATTCATTTGCAGAGGTGAACGTAACAGTAGATGGTGAGACTCAAAGTATAAAGACAAGTAATGAAACAGTAGGAGAAGTAATTAAGGAAAGTGACATATATGTAGGAGATGCAGATTATATCAATTTTGATGAAAATCAAAAATTAGAAAAAGGTATGGATATAGTAATAAAAAGATCAAGACCAGTAACGGTAGAAATAGGGACTAGAACAATAACAAAAAAGACATATAAAGATAATATAAAAGACATATTAAAAGACTTTGATATTACATTAGGTAAGGACGACAAGGTAAGCCCTGGCTTAAATGCAAAATACACAGATGCTGATATTAAACTTACTCAAGTAGAGAAGAAAGAAATAGTAGAAGAGAAAGAATTAGAATTTACTACTCTTTATAAAGACAATAAAGGGCTAGAGCTTGGTAAAACTAATACTGTGGAAAAAGGAATCAAGGGGTTAAAGGAAATAAAGAAATCTCAAACCTTTGAAAATGGTAAATTGGTTAAGGAAGATGTAATTTCTGAAGAAATAGTAAAAGAACCAGTTAATCAAATAGTAGAAAAAGGTAAAAAGCCTTTAACAGTAGCTTCAAGGGGTACTAAAATAGAAAAAAAAGCTACAGTTGAAAAATCTAGCCCAGCACCTAAAAAAGAAGTTCAAGAACCAGCTAAAAAAACAGAAAAAAAAGCAGAATCAAAACCTGCATCAAGTAATAAATTTAATGCTAAAAAGACAATTACAATGAGATCTACGGCTTATAGTATAAAAGGCACAACAGCATCTGGAGTACCATCAGGTCCAGGTAAAGTTGCAGTTGACCCAAATGTTATACCACTTGGAACAAGACTGTATATTGAGTCATTAGATGGTTGGGAAGACTATGGATATGCAATAGCTGCAGATACAGGTTCAGCAATCAAAGGAAATATAATAGATGTATTCTATTCAAATAGAAGCACAGCTTTAAAATATGGTAGAAGAAGTATTAAAGTTCATATATTGAATTAAAAAAAGGCGGATATCCGCCTTTTTTGTATGTTAATTTGCTTTATGCTATAATATATTATATTTAAAAAAGGAATGATAAGTAAATGATAAAGGAAGTTATAGTAGTTGAAGGCAAAGACGATGTATCTGCCCTTAAACGTGCAATAGATTGTGAAGTCATAACAACAAGTGGTTTTGGATATCCTGATGATTTAATAGAAAGAATAAGTCTTGCAAACAAAAATAAAGGAGTAATAATATTTACAGATCCTGATTTTGCAGGAGAAAAAATAAGGAATTTTATATCTACTAGGGTTAAAGGTTGTAAACATGCATTTTTATCAAGAGAAAAAGCAATATTAAATGATAATATAGGAATAGAAAATGCAAAGCCAGAAGATATATTACAGGCATTAAAGGGAGCTAGATATGAATCCAGTGAAAAAAGAAATGAGTTTAGTAAGGCTGATTTACTTAAAAATGGCTTGAGTGGAGTAGGTGGTTCTTCCTATAAAAGAGATGTGCTAGGTAAGATACTTTCTATAGGCTATTGTAATTCAAAACAATTTTTAAAAAGATTAAATAACTATGGTATTTCAAGAAGTGAATTTGAAGCTGCACTAGAAAGGATTGAAAATGAAAATGAAAAAGGAAGATAAACTATATTCTCCTAAAGTTATGACAGATATATTAAAAAAATATAAATTTAGATTTTCTAAAAGTTTGGGACAAAACTTTCTTATAGATGGCAATGTACTAGATCAAATATGTGATGGAATAAGTTTAGGTAAAGATGATGAAGTAATAGAGATAGGACCAGGCATAGGAACCCTTACAAGAGAACTTGCAGAGCGTGCTAAAAGTGTAGTTGCAATAGAGCTAGATAAAAAACTGCTACCTATATTAGATGATACATTAAGTGATTATGACAATGTAAAAATAATAAATGAAGATGTATTAAAGATTGATTTAAATAAATTAATAGAAGAAAACTTTGAAAACAAAAAAGTAAAACTTGCAGCAAATTTACCTTATTATATAACTACACCTATAATTATGAGTCTTTTAGAATCAAAAGTAAACTTAAAAAGTATAATAGTTATGGTGCAAAAAGAAGTAGCTGAAAGAATGACATCAGCTCCTGGTAAAAAAGCCTATGGTTCACTATCAATTGCAGTAGGATATTATAGTAAGGCAGAAATTGTAACTATTGTACCTAAAAATGCATTCATACCAAAACCAAATGTAGATTCTGCAGTTATAAAATTAGATATATATGATAAACCAAAGGTGAAAGTAAAGGATGAAGAATTGTTCTTTAAGGTAACAAAAGGTGCATTTAGACTTAGAAGAAAGACACTTTTAAATTCTTTAAGTTCCAGTGATGTAGGTATATCAAAAGAAGATATAAAAAATATATTAAATAAATTAGATATAAAGGAAAATATAAGGGGAGAGAAATTAACCATAGAAGAATTTGCTCTTCTTGCAGATAATATATATGATTTAAAGAAAAATTAGAAGATAATTTATATCTTCTAATTTTTTTGTCAACTATTCATATCTCCCTACATATAATATTAATAAGGATTTGAAAGGGGGGTAAAAAATGAGTAATATTAAATATTTAAGAAAATTTATAATGCTAGAAAAATTAAATTCCAATACTAAAATAAAAGGACATTCTAAAATTGAAGTGAGGGATGGTAGAGGCAAAGTAGAAGTAAATATTGACTCAATAACTGATGTAAATAAGGTATATGACATAATATTTCTAACAAATCAAGGATTTAAAGATGATGTAGCTTACTTTGGTACTATATCTGATGTAGGTGGAGGTAAGGCTTTTTATAAGAAGGATTTTAATCCTAAAAATGTATTGCATTCAGACAAGGCTATAGATGATTATAATATTATAGCAATTAAATCATCAGATTCAGAAATATTATATGGTTATATACATAAAAAAGAAGATAAAGACATAGTATCATTGTTAACTGAAAAACAGGAAAAAAGAACAGAAGTAAAAAAAGAAGAAATAGAGGAAGTTGAAGAAGTTGAAGAAGAAATAAAGGTAGAAAATCAAGATGAAGAAGAAGAGCAAGAGCAAGAAATACAAGAGCTAGAAGAAGAAAAAGAGGAATTTAAAGAAGAGACTCATGAAGAAGAAATCAGTGAAGAAGAAATAAGTAAAGAAGAAACAGAGGATTTAGAAGAGGTAGTAGAAGAATCATTTGAAATCAAAGAAGAAGATAAAATAAAAAAGGAAGAAACTTATTTCCCAAATGCTGATTCTAATTTAGATGATTATATATTAAGCAAATCAGAAAAAGATTTAGAGGAATATTATAGATACAAGGAATATAAAACTAAAGAAAATATAGATAATTATAAAAAAGAATATAAGTCTAATGAAACTAATTACAAGACAAATTCTTTAGATATTTTAAATTATTTTAACCAAGTAGATCCATTTAAAATTAATTTAAAAGAATATAACTTTTGGGAAATCACTGAAGATAGCGTAAATATAAGACGTGGTTTTCTTCCATTTTATAATTATGTAGTAAATATGAAATATCCCTATACATTGATGCACCAAATGAATAGTCCATCTAAACAAATTAGAAAATACAGACATTATTTATTTGGAATAGTATCAGAGGATGAAAGTAATATAAAACACTTTGTATATGGAGTTCCAGGAGTATTTACAAGAAATGAACAGCCATTTAGAGGTATGTCAGGCTTTACTACATGGCTTGAATCTAAAGATTCAGGAGATGAAAGACTTGGATATTGGCTAATTCATATAGATGCTGTTACAGGTAGAATAATAACTCCACTTAGACCAACAAGTCCACTAAAATAAAATGTTAAGAATAAATAATGATTATATCTGATCTTTATAGGGTATTATAGAAATATTGAATAGTTTATAAATAACTATAGAATATTTTTATAAGGAGGAGTTTTAAATGGCAAATGTAACAATTTATACGAGTAATACTTGCCCTCATTGCGGAACTGCAAAGCAATACCTTTCGGAGAAAGGTGTAGAGTATACTGAAAGAAATATTCAAACAGATCCATCAGCAAGAAAGGAACTAATCCAAAAAGGATATATGGGAGTTCCTGTAATTATAGTAGATGGAGAAGAAATGGTAGGGTTTGATAAAAACAGATTAGAAGAATTACTATAAAAGTATAGGTAAAATCTATAGAGAGTTAACTCTCTATAGATTTTTTTATTATTTAAAAAAATTTTAAGTGGTATAATAATTTATAGAGATTTGACCATTATACCCCTGTGAGGTATAATGGTGTTAATAAATTTTTAAGGAGGAATTTTAAATGGCAAATGTAACAGTATATACAAGTAGTACTTGTCCACATTGTACTTCTGCTAAAGAGTATTTAAAAGAAAAAGGAGTAGATTTCACAGAAAAAAATGTGACTACAGATTCAGCAGCAAGAAAGGAACTAATCCAAAAAGGATATATGGGAGTTCCTGTAATTATAGTAGATGGAGAAGAAATGGTAGGGTTTGACAAAAACAGGTTAGAAGAATTATTATAAACAACATAAAATTAGCCCAGAATATATATTCTGGGCTAAAAATTTATTTATTTAGTGATTCTAATAATTCATCTAAGTTAAGACCATGCACCATTGCTGCTTGCTCTAATGATTCCATTTGAGAAGCAGGGCAACCTACACAACCCATACCAAAGCTCATTAATATTTCCGGAGCATCTTCTCTCTCTCTTAATATTTCACCAATAAGCATATCTTTAGTAATAGCCATTTTCTATTCCTCCTTACATATTAAATAAAGAAAACTTTTCTCAATTTTTATTATACCCTATTTTTTACTATT
>NZ_JBQCYD010000052.1:0-15953 GCF_052088025.1 Senegalia sp. (in: firmicutes)
GAGATATCCAATTTTTTTAGTAGCTTAGACAAGCTTATCACCCTTCATCAGCGTATGTAATTTTTGAAACAAATAGGAGGGAAAATAATGAAAATAGTAAGAAAAGATGACTTGTTCCTTATATATTATGAACAATGGATAAATATTTATAAGGAAGGTGCAGTTAGGGAAATTACTATGGCTAAATATAGAATGACTTTAAATTGGATTAAAAAGTTGATGCCAACAGTCAAGATTTACGAGCTTAATAGGACAACCTATCAACAATTATTAAATGAATATGCCATTCATCATGAAAGGCAAACAACTATGGACTTTCATCACCAATTAAAAGGGGCAATACTTGATGCTGTTGATGATGGGTTAATAGATAGGGACCCTACAAGAAAGGCTATTATAAAAGGAAAACCACCAAGAAAGAAAAAAACAAAATTCTTAAATCAATTTGAATTAAATACATTGATAAAGAATTTAAATTTAAGAGATGAGATCAATTGGGACTGGTTAATTCTTCTGATTGCTAAGACAGGGATGAGATTTTCTGAAGCTTTAGGCTTAACTCCAAGTGATTTTGACTTTTCTTATCAAACTGTTTCTGTTAATAAAACATGGGATTATAAGGGTAAGGGAGGATTTTTACCAACCAAAAACAAATCTTCAATCAGAAAAATTCAAATTGATTGGCAGACAACCAGCCAATTTGTTAGATTAATTAAGGGTATGGAAGAAAATAAGCCAATTTTTGTAGATAAAAAGGTATATAATTCTACTGTTAATAATATTCTTTCTAAACATTGCAAACAATTAGAAATACCTATAATATCCATACATGGATTGAGACATACCCATGCATCCTTACTTTTATTTGCAGGTGTTTCAATGGCAAGTGTTGCTCGTAGATTAGGTCATTCAAGCATGACTACAACTCAAAAGACTTATTTGCATATTATACATGAATTAGAAAATCAAGATACTGATTTAATCATTAGGTCAATATCTCAATTAGTATAAAATATTAAAATTACATACGCTGATAAAGGATGATAAGATAATTGCTATCTATGAAAAAATTATTAAATAGTCTATAATTAATTTATGTAAAGGCTATAGTTCTAAGGGGGAGTAAGTTTGTTTAGAAGAATTAAAGGAATACTTTTAATTATCTTTTTAATATTACTAATACTACTTATATTAAAAAGACCTTCGTTTTTGGGATTTAATTTTAAATCATTAGAAAATGTTATAGTAGTAGATGCTGGACATGGAGGTAATGATCCAGGGGCTATTGGTGTTATGGGTAGTTATGAAAAAGATGTAAATTTAGAAATTGCAAAAAAATTAAAAGAAAAGTTAGATTCAAATGGTTATAAAGTTATTTTAACTAGAGATAGTGATGAATATTTAGAGAATAATCTAAGAGCAAAAATTGCAAATAGAAAAAGAGCTAGAATTTTTATTAGTATACATGCTAATGCAGTAGAAAACAATAATTCTACCAATGGTGTTCAAGTACTCTATTATCCGAATAGAGAAAGTACTGCTAATGATTTAAATAACAATGAATTTGCAAGGATTATGATGGACTCATTAATTAGTGGGACAAGTTCTGTAAATAAAGGAATAATAGAAAGAAAAGATTTAATCGTGCTCAATCAAACTAAAATGCCAGCTATAATAGTTGAAACTGGATTCTTAACAAATTCAAAAGAAGAAAAACTTTTGCTTACAGATGATTATCAAAACAGAATCGTTAATTCAATATCTGAGGGTATAGAAAGATATTTTAGTTTGAATTTAAATAAATAAAACTATTTATCACTTTCCTTTACATATATATTTATATGAGATATAAAATAAGTATATATGTAAAGGAAAAAGGTGAGATTTATGGACTATATTGAAAAAATAATAAGGAGGTTTAATATGGAATCATTGATTATTGCATTATTATTAATGATACTAGGGATATTAGTTGCTTCTCCTGGTTCTTCAGAGTTTAAGATAAATCATATGGATAAAAAATTAAATAGAATTATGGAGCATATGGGTATAGAAGATATAAGCATAGATGAAGAATTAAAAGAACTTATAGAAGATGATAAAAAAATACCTGCTATAAAAAGACTTAGAGAAGAAACAGGAATGGGTCTTAAGGAAGCCAAAAAATATGTTGATAATTTAGATGAAAAAAGCTTTTAACTAAATAGAGGAAAATGTTTTGTAATAATGTAAAGTATAGACTATATTTTAAAATCTAGCACTGTAACTTGTTAGCTATGATTAATATATGATAATATAGGAGATGGTAAATTATAAACTATTTGGATTTAAATAAATTCTGTGAAAATGGGGGGCTATAATGATTTATGTAATTAATAACAATAATAGTTGCTTTTTTAATCATGCGGCAGAAAAATATTTAATGAATAATTTTCATGATGAAGTTTTTATGCTTTGGGTTAACAAGCCTTCAATATTAATAGGAAGAAATCAAAACACTTTAACTGAAATAAACTATAACTATGTAAAAGATAATAATATTGATGTAGTAAGAAGATTATCAGGTGGGGGAGCTATTTACAATGATTTTGGAAATATAAACTTTACTTTTATCACTAATAGGGATAAGAAAAGCAGTACAGAGAAAAATTCTTTTAACAAATTTGCCCTTCCAGTTATAGAAGCCTTACAATCCCTAGGAGTAAATGCTGAATTTACTGGGAGAAATGATATAATAATAGAAGGCAAGAAATTTTCTGGTAATGCCCAATATTTTCAGAAAGATAAACTCCTCCATCATGGATCAATTTTATTTGATTGTGATATGTCAAAACTATCACTTGCTCTTAAAAGCAAGTCTATAAAATTTAAAAACAAAGGTGTAAAATCAGTGGGAGCAAGAGTTACAAATATACTTCCACATTTAGATAAGGCTATGGCTCTAGGAGAATTTAGAGAATATTTAAAGAACTATATAATAGACACACATGATATAGAAAAAATTATCGAATTTAATAAAAATGATATAGAAGAAATTGAAAAGATTTCAGAAAAGAGTTTTAAAAGCTGGGAATGGAACTATGGAAAATCCCCAGTATATAAATATGAAAACTCAGTCAAGCGTCCTATCGGATTAGTAGAATATACTTTAAATGTAGAAAAAAGTATAATAACAGATATTTCAATATATGGAGATTATTTTGGTGAGCGAAATATATTGGAGCTAGAAGAAGCCTTGATTGGTGTAAAGCATAGAAGAGATCATATAGAGCATAAACTTAAGGATCTAAAGTTAGATGACTATATTAGGGGGTTAACAATAAAAGATTTAATTAATGATCTTTTAGAAATTTAATAAATAGGAGATGAATTATAAATGTATGTAAGAAAGCCTGAATGGATTAGAACAAAGATTCAAGGGGGAAGTGCTTCAAATGGAGTAAAATCAATCATAGGAGACCTCTCTTTAAATACAGTATGTGATGAAGCAAATTGTCCAAACCGTATGGAATGTTTTGAAAGAGGAACAGCTACTTTTATGATACTTGGTAGAAACTGTACAAGAAACTGCACATTTTGCAATGTAACACGTGAAAAACCAGACCAAGTAAGCGAAATTGAGCCTGAAAAGATTGGACAGGCTGTATCTAAATTAAGATTAAAGCATGCAGTTATAACTTCAGTTACAAGGGATGATTTAAAAGACCAAGGGGCTAATCAATTTAGAAAAGTAGTAGAAGAAATAAGGAAAACTTCACCTCATGTAAGTATTGAGCTTTTAATACCAGATATGCAAGGAAATGAAGACTTAATAGATATAATAATAAATTCTGAGCCTGACATATTAAATCATAACGTGGAAACAGTACCAGCCTTATATGATAAGGTTAGGCCTATGGCTATATTTGATAGATCAATACAAGTACTTAATTATGTAAAACAAGTAAAACCACATATGAGAACAAAATCAGGAATTATGCTAGGTCTTGGTGAGAGGAAAGACCAAGTAATAGGAGTACTTAAAAAACTGAGACAAGTGGATTGTGATATGTTAACACTAGGACAATATTTACAACCAAGCACATCTCATATACCAGTAGTAGAATATATAAGACCAGAAAAATTTGAGGAATACGAAGAAATTGCTAAAGAAATGGGCTTTAAAAGGGTAGCATCTGGACCCCTAGTTAGAAGTTCATATTATGCAGAAGACTTTTAATAAATCACATATAGAAAAAGCCTAATGGAAATTGATTTGAATTAGGCTTTTTCTATTTATTATTGATGTCAATGAACAAAATAGGATGTGAATTAATGAGTAGGAAATCTATAAGTAAGAGAGAGCTTCTTATAAATAATGAAAACTTATATTTTAATGTGATTTATTTAGCTTGGCCTATTATTTTACAATCTTTGCTTCAAGTTTTGATTGGGACTATAGATATAAAAATGGTAGGATCTTTAGGAGTAGATGCAATATCTGCTGTTGGTACAGGAAGAAATATTATTATGCTTATAATGATACTAGTAATGGCTATATCCACAGGGACTGTTGCTATGATATCAAGATTTACAGGAATGGAAGATCATAAAGGTGTATCAGTTACAGCGGGTCAAGCATTTTTTTTAAGTATAGTAGCAGCAGCCTTCATGATTCCTACTGGACTACTGACTAATGAATGGATATTAAATATATTAGGTGTACATGATAATGTACTTATTTTAGCAAAAGAATATATGTCAATATTTTTCATATCCATACCCTTTTTCTTATTAAACTTTATGGCTAAATCTATTTTCCAAGGAGCAGGAGATACAAAAACTCCATTAATTATAGATATAGTAATGAATGCTATGAATGTATTAGGAAATTTCATCTTTATATTTGGATTTTGGATATTCCCAGCTATGGGAGTCTCAGGTGCTGCTATGGGCACACTAGTAGCTAGATTAATAGGTTCAATATTAGGATGGGGAGCTTTAGTTAGTGGTAAATTTGTAGTTAAAGTAGATATAATGGATATGATAAGGCCTAAGTGGGAAATTGGAAAACAAATCATTAGTATAGGACTTCCTACTGCCTTTCAAGGACTTTCTAGAAATATAAGTAGATTTATTATATTTGCAATACTTGCTAGAACTATTACAGCAGAAGCTGCAGTACCAGCTTATGTAATAGGCACTAATCTTAATCAATATGCTCTTATGCCTGGACTTGCAGTGGGTACTGCTGCAGCTACATTATCTGGAATGAATATAGGGGCAAAGAAGTTTGAAAGAGCATACAAAATGGGAAAAATATGTGCTTTACTTGGAGCTATTTTAATGGGAGTATTAGCATTTATATTTGCTGTATTTTCAACACCACTAATAAAATTTTTCCTAAATGAATCAAATCCAGAAGTTTTACAAATAGGAAAAACCTTTTTAATTATAATAGGACTATCAGAACCACTTCATGCTGTTACAATAACTTTGTCTAGAACCATGCAGGGGGCAGGATATACGAAATATCCATTTTTAATCACACTAGTATCTTGGATATTTATAAGGATAAGCCTAAGTTATATACTAGCTATTAGCTTTAATCTTGGTCCTACAGGTGTTTGGATAGGTATAGCTGTATCTACTGTAATATCTGGACTTCTAAGTTATTTGTTATTTAAAAAGAAAGATTGGCAGTGTGTAAAAATAAAGGATACAAATAATTAATATTAAATAATAAGGGGTGATGAATATTAGAATTATTATTTCGCCAGCTAAGACAATGGAAATAGATAATGATAGTCTTACTCATAGACAGATGCCAGTATTTATTGATAAATCTAATATGCTATTAGATTATTTACAGACTCTAAATTATAAGGAATTAAAATCTATTTGGAAATGTAGTGATAATCTTGCAGGTAAAAATTTTAATAGAATTAAAGATATGGATTTATATAAGAATTTAACACCCTCAATATTAGCTTTTGAAGGATTACAGTATCAATATATGGGATCAGAAGTATTTACATATAATCAACTAGATTATATAGAAGAACATTTACGTATTTTATCAGGCTTATATGGAATATTAAGACCATTTGATGGCATTGTGCCCTATAGATTAGAAATGAAATCCAAATTCATAGAGTGGGAATATAAATCACTTTATGAATTTTGGGAAGAAAAAATTGCTAAAAGCATATTTGCTGAAACTAATTGCATTATAAATCTTGCATCAAAAGAATACAGCAAAACTATTTCTAAATATCTAAATAAAAATATAAAATTCATAACATGTATTTTTGGTGAGATAATTGAAGGCAAGGTGAAGCAAAAAGCTACTTTAGCAAAAATGGCAAGAGGTGAAATGGTGCGTTTTATGGCTGAAAACAACCTTAAGTTTGCAAATGATATAAAAAAATTCAATAGATTAAATTATATTTATAAAGAAGAACTATCAGATGACAATACTTATGTTTTTATTAAAACAAAATAATAATTTCTATATAAAACATAAAAATGAGGTGTGGAATTGGTTACTAAAGTATATGAAGATATTTATATGATTGAAATAATATTACCAAATAATCCTTTAAAAGCATTGAATTGTTATCTTATAAAGGGAGAAGATAAATCTTTAATAATAGATACAGGATTTAATAAAAAGGAATGCTTAGATGCCTTAAGGGAAGGATTAAATGAGTTGAATCTTGAAATTAAAGATACAGAGTTATTTATCACTCATTTACATTCAGATCATTCGGGTATGGCTAATATATTCAAAGATCAAGGTGTAAATATATATACAGGAGAAATAGATGGAGATATAATAAACCAAATGACTACAGAGTCATATTGGAAAGAACGTGATAAGCTTAAAGTATTATTTGGTTTAAAAGATGATAAGATAACATTTAAGGAGAACCCAGGTTATAAATATGTTTTAAAAGAAGCTATAGACTTTAATTATTTAAAAGAAGGCGATAAAATTAATATTGGAAAATATTCTTTTGAATTAGTTTTCATACCAGGACATACTCCAGGGCATATGGGTTTATATGAAAAAAAACATAAGATATTTTTTAGTGGTGATCATATTTTAAATGGTATTACTCCCAATATTGGATTTTGGGGATTTGAACAAGATATATTAGGTGTATATTTTAATAGTCTTGATAAAATTTATTCATTTGATATAGAGCATTTATTTACTGCTCATAGAAAAAGTGTAGATGACCATAAAAAAAGGATAGAAGAATTAATACAACATCATAAAGATAGGCTGAACGAAATTTTAACAATTCTAAATTTTGACGGATTAAGCGTAAGAGATGTTGCATCTAAAATGACTTGGAGTATCAGAGCAAAGGATTGGGATGATTTCCCAAGACCACAAAAATGGTTTGCTACAGGAGAAGCGATGGCTCATTTAGAACATTTATATGCAAGTGGAAAAATAGAAAAAGAAATAAAGGATGGTACCCTTTATTTTAGATTAAAGTAATAAAATGCCTTAGATTAAGATTCTAAGGCATTTTTCTAATATATTTATTCTTTTATCTCTAAAAGTTTATTTTTTAATTGATTTTCAATTTTATTTAGCTCTGTTTCTGCTTCTTTTCTTTTTTGACGACCTTCTATTTGAATACGCATCACTTCATCAAGAGTTGATATTAAAGATTCATTTGTGGATTTTAATGTTTCAATATCTACTATTCCTCTTTCTGATTCTTTTGCTGTTTCAACAGTTGCCATTTTCAGAGTTTCAGCATTCTTCTTTAACAATTCATTTGTCATATCAGTTACTTGCCTTTGAGCTTTTGCAGCTTGAGTAGAATGAGTAACTCCTAAAGATAAGACCATTTGGCTCTTCCAAAGAGGAATAGTATTTACTATAGTTGATTGAATTTTCTCTGCCATTATAGTATCATTTCCTTGAACCAAACGAATTTGTGGTGCCATTTGAAGCGAAATCATTCTAGTTAATTCTAGGTCATGAATTTTTTTCTCAAAGCGATTACAAAGTGCGGTTAAATCATTAACTGCTTGAGCATCTTCTTGTTTTCCAGAAGATGTAGATTTTTCAATTAAGGCAGGTAGTTCTTCTTTTCGCACTTTATCTAATTTCTTTTTTCCAGCTAAGATATACATAGATAGCTCTTTAAAATATGTCTTATTTAAATCATACATTTTATCCAGCATAGCTATATCTTTTAAAAGTTGAATTTGATTTTTTTCTAAGGCCTCACAGATTTTATTTACATTTATTTCTGCCTTATCATACTTTGCTTTCATTGCTGTGATTTTATTAGAAGACTTTTTAAAAATACCTAAAAATCCTTTTTCCTCTTCTTCATCAAAGGTTTTTAATTCTGTAACAACTCCCGTAAGCATCTTTCCGATTTCACCTAGATCTTTGGTTTTTACATTGTTTAAGGCAGTTTCTGAAAAATCTGCTATCTTTTTTTGTGCACCTACACCATATTGTAATATTTGATTGGATTTATTTAAATCAATTTGATTTACAAAATCATCTACAACTTTTTTCTCATCAGGTGAAAGCATACTTTCGTCAAATTCTTTATCTTTAATCTGAAGTTCATCTTCTGATATATTTTTTTCTTCAAATGGATCAAAATTTAATGTTGGTATATCATTGTTCATCTTTTTCCTCCCTTGTATTTCTAGACATTATCTCATCTTCTGTCAAACCTTCTTGTTTAAGCAAGGTATTTAAAACTGTTATATCAGTAGATATATCCATTGCCATATCTACAAATAGGCTATCAAGTAAATTTTTAAATGCTAAATTTATGGTATCCATAGTATCTTCTATTTCTTTTTTTGAATTTGAAATATTATCACCATCTATTGATTGATAATCTAACTTTTTATATGCATCAACTAATTTTAATGTTGTAGGCAAAAAATATTCTGTAAACTTTTTTATTTCAGCAAGTTTTTCTGGATGAGTTTCTATATAAGCAAAGATTTTCCTAGTTATATCTTCTAACTTATCAAGCTTAATTGAAATTTCTTCCCCTGGAATCATTTCATTTGATTTTTTGATTTTTTCAATGAAATTATTTCCGTCATCAATTGTTTTTTTAACCTGTGGATCCAATCTATTATTTTTAATTCTTTCTTCCTTATCAACCTTATTTTTCATTTCTATACTTTTTTGAAGAATTAGATATTCTTCAAAAGTTTGAGTGTTTAATATGAAATAAGTATTCTTTTCATCAATATGACCTTCAGGAAACATACCTATTTCAATCATCTTTCTCAAATCTTTTACTACAGCTCTTTCGCTTAAGCCAGTAATATTAGAAAAACTTTTGATAGAAGAATAACTTCGTCCTTTAAGTTGTGATACATATCTTTTGAATCTTTTTAGTCTTTTATTCATACGCTTGCCATTGAAGTACAATATTATACTTGTAATGAATAGAGGTGAAATCCCTATAGCTATAGTATGAAATACTCTTCCTCCACCTGTAGAATAACCTAATAGAATCATTACAAAGGCAATAATTCCAAATATTGAACTCCCTACAATTCCAAAGATGATTTGTACTAAGCTTGAAAGCTGTCCTACAGGAACACTATATTTGCTTTGTTCTAACTTATTTTTTTTAGTTGGTTTTTTTGGAATATTATAATTAACTTTAGTATAATGATTTTTTTTTGTTTTTAAATCTATAGAACCTTTTACTTCATCTAATGCACCTTTTACAAATATTTTAATATCTTTATTTAATTTGTTGAAATCTCTATTATTTAGTGAATCTTGTACTATTTTTTTAATCTCATCACCTAAGTTTTTACCTTGTCTAGTCATAATTACCTCCAAAGTAGTTAACTTTATTTTTTATATATCATATATATATTATATCATAATATGTGATTTTTACATATATTTATCAGAATATAGGTCTTATTTGCAAAAAAATGTATTAAAGAAATTTCATTAAAGTTTGTTTTTTAAATCAATTAATATATAATGAGACTAACAAAATATTTAGAAAGTGAGATTTCTATGAAACCCATAAAGAAGAGTATTTTAAAGATTTTATCTATACCTCATTTTAATTTAAAGAAAAATTATAAAGCATATAGAAAAGTCATTAAATTTTTTAATCCTCCTATAAAAAAAGAATATAAAACATTAGATCATAAAATAATGGTAGAAAAAAGGGAGATACCAGTTCGAGTTTTTTTACCAGAAGAAGATGCAAGTGAAAAGGTAATTATATTTTTTCATGGAGGGGGCTGGGTCACAGGTGATATAGATAGCTATACAAATGTTTGTAGAAATATGGCAAATAATACAAGACATATTGTAGTATCTGTAGACTATAGGCTGGCACCTGAAAATCCATTTCCAAAAGGATTAGAGGATTGTTATCTTGTAACTAAAGAAATATTTAATAAAACTGAACTTTTAAATTCTAAAAAAGAAGATATCACCCTATTAGGAGATAGTGCAGGTGGAAATCTTGCAGCAGTAGTATCACTTATGGCTAGGGATAGAAAAGAATTTTATCCTAAAAAACAAATTTTAATTTATCCAGCTACAAATTATGATCATTCAGAGACTTCTCCATATGATTCTGTACATGAAAATGGAAGTGATTATATAATGACATCAAAGAGAATTCAAGATTACTTAGATCTTTATGTGAAAAATGAACAAGATAAACTAAACCCTTATCTTGCCCCTATACTTTCTAGTGACCTAAAAAATCAGCCAGATACTCTTATAATTACAGCAGAATACGATCCCTTAAGAGATGAAGGGGAAGCTTATGGACATAAACTTAGAGATTTTGGAAATAATGTTAAAATACACAGGGTGGAGGATGCAATTCATGGATTTTTCTCAAATTCTATAAATACAGATAAAATCTCTGAAACATATAAGTATATTAACTCTTTTTTAAATGAAACTAAAAAATAAGTGGTGAAGATATGAAAGATAAAAAAGAAAAAATAGAATGGAAAAGACTAGATAATGCCTCTAAGATATTTCCAGCAACTTCAAATAATAAAGATACAAAGGTATATAGAATATCAGCAGAATTATATGATGATATAAATCCTAAAAATTTGCAAAAGGCACTAGATTTAACTATTGAAAGTTTTCCAATATACAAATCCATACTTAGAAGAGGATTTTTTTGGTATTACTTTGAATTAAGTAATATAAGTCCTAAAGTAGAAATAGAAACTACAAATCCATGTGCTGCTCTATACATAGAAGGCAAGAGAAATCTCTTATTTAGGGTTTCTTATTACAAAAGAAAAATAAACTTTGAATTATTTCATGCATTATCTGATGGAGCTGGTGCTATATGGTTTTTAGAAACTTTGATATTTCATTATATGAAATATAATTATAAGGATGAGTTAGATGGTTTTATTCCTGATTTTGAATATGGGGCATCTATAAGTCAAAAGATGGATGATAGTTTTTTTAGAAATTATAGCCCAAATATTAAAGTTAAAAATATAGGAATAAATAAATATAAAACTGCTTATAAAATAAAGGGAAAGAGAATAGATGAAAATAAGATGAAAGTTATTGAAGGAAGCATGTATGCAGATGAGCTTCTAAATATATCTAGAGAATATGGTAGTAGTATAACTGTTTTTTTAAGCTCACTTCTTATATATTCAATTTATTTAGATATGCCAAAAAACAAAAGAAAAAAGCAAGTGGTAATTTCTGTACCTATAAACTTAAGGGGATATTATAAGTCAGCAACTGCTAGAAATTTTTTTACTACTATGAATATAAGCTATGATTTTCAAAATAATAGCTCAGAATTTAAAGATATAATAAGATATGTAGATGAAAAATTTAAAAAAGAATTAGAAGAAGAAAATATTCAACTAAAGCTTGCTAGGTTTATGAAATTTGAAAACAATCCTTTGGCTAGGATTATACCTCTTAGTATAAAAGATGTATTTATGAAAATTGCAGATAAGCTTAATGATAGAAGGATAACTTCTTCAATATCAAATATAGGTAAAATAAAAGTAGACAGTAAATTTGAAGGCTATATAAGACAATTTAGCATATGTGTAAGTGCAAGGACTCCAAAAATAACATTTTGTTCATATAATGATAGATTTGTAATCACATTTACATCTCCCTATATAGAAACTGATATACAAAGATTATTTTTTCAATTTCTTTCAGACAGAAATATAAAAATAAAAATTACATCAAATATGTAATGAGGTGTCAATATGAAGTATTGTAAACATTGCAAGGTATATATAAGAGGAAAACATGATAGATGTATTCTTTGTGAGAATATATTAGAAAAAGAAGTAAAAATAGAAAATGAAGATATATATCCGGAAATACCACCCTTCTATGAGAGTCACTTAGCTATTAAAATAATGATATTTATAACTATAGTAGCTTTAGTAGTAAGTGTTGGTATTAATATAATATTTAAAAGTGATATAAATTGGCTAATATTATTTATGCTTGGAGTAGTAAGTATTTGGGTTGGACTTATAATTATAGTTCAAAAAAGATATCATATACCTAAAAAAATATTGTGGCAAGTTATAGTCATATCTATTTTTGCTATATTTTGGGATTATGCAACTGGATGGATAGGTTGGTCCTTAGATTATGTTATACCAATAGCTTGTGTTTCAGCTATGATTATAATGTATGTAACAGCAAAAATAATGAAATTAAGTGTTAGAGATTATATAACTTATGTACTTTTAGATGGTATATTTGGCATCATACCTGTAGTATTTATAATATTTGATTTAGTAAATATCCTATATCCATCTATTATAAGTATTGGATTTAGTATTATTTCTATATCTGCTATATTTATATTTCAAGGTAAAGAAATAAAATCAGAAATGAATAAAAGGATGCATATATGATGAAATAGAATAAATCTAAGAAATCCTCTTAGAGTACTTAATTGTTATGTTATAAAAGCACACTTTATTTTAGAATAAAATAAGAAAAAGCCTTAGAATCTCCAATCTAAGGCTTTTTTCTAATATATGTCTTCAACTACTCCTATAGAAGTTGCTTTTATGTGTGGATTATCTTTTAATTTCATTAGCTCATCCTTAGTTCCATATACAATAGCCCCAAGCATTTTAGGTTCTTCTTTATCATGATATTTTTCATATATTTTACTATACTCATCTATAGGACTTTTATCTAATAAGTCAAATAAATCTTCAACTCTTGAATTTAATACTCGTGAAGTACCCACATCTATTCTATGAAAGGATACTCCAAGAATGTCATTTTCAGGTATATAGGCGGCATTAGCATCATAATTTTGCGCTGCGTATTTTATCTCATCCATATACTGATCTGTAAATAAATCTAACCATACCCAAGATACATTCACATCAGCTAACATTATACTTACATCATTCATATCATATTCTTTGTCAAAAGATATACCCATCTCTATGAATTTTCCTTCTGGTATTTGATCTAGAACTTCTAAATCATTTTTATACATTTCATATTTTATTTTAGGATGATAAAATATCATCTTTCTATATCCCGTATCCCAAAAATCTGGTGCTATTTCCTCATTATCTCTAACAGCCCAAACTCCACTATAATAATGCATAGAGCCTGGAATAGGAAGCAATCCATATTGTTTTCTATAATCTCTTAGAACAACTGATTTAGGACCTACTTCTTTTGATATCTTGTAGTTAGCATTGCCACCTAGAACACCAAAATCATAAGAAGCTTCTGAAATATATCCATTAGGGATTCTTAATTTAGTTAAGATGTTTTCAATTTCTTGTGCTTTTTCGCTTTCTTTAATATTTATATAAATATTTGAAAATACACCTATAGTGAGTACTACTATAGATATTAAAATTGATATAATAGTAGTTTTGAAAATTGATTTTCTTTTCATTTTCTTTAATTTTTGATTTAAATTTTTTTCTTCTAAATTATCATCTAAATTACTTTTCATTTTTATCCCTCCAAATTTTCTTGAATTTATTTCTAGCCCTATAGAGATAAATTTTTACTGTGTTTTCTTTCATATCTAAAATTTCACCAATTTCTTTATAGCTTAAATCCATATCATATTTCAATATTAAAAGCGTTTTATATATTTCTTTTAAATTGTTTAATATTTCTTTTATCTTTATAGAGTCTACTTCCTGAATTATGGTTTCTTCAACATTATTCTTATCTTTTACTATATTATAAAAAAACTTATCTTCTAAATTAATTTCTTTTATGATATTTTTTCTTTTAATATAATTATTATAGTTATTTATACTTACAGTAAAAAGCCAGGAGTGAAATTTTTGAATATCCACTATATCAATATATTCTATAGCCTTAACAAAGCTATCTTGCATGATATCTTCTGCTTCTTCTTTTGAACAGCCTCTTTTAATTAAATATCTATAAATCATTTTAGACTTACTTTTATATAGTTCTATTAAAATATCATTATTCAAAATCTTCCTCCTTTCCTTTCTCTTACTAATAAGACAATTTAAAAGCTAAAATGTATACAGTTTTAATAAAATTAATTTTATTAATTATATCATTTATAAAAAAAAGGCTTAAATTCTAATATTAGAATTTAAGCCTTTTTTTATATTTATCAAATAATAAAATCTGTGTTTAGCTCACTGTAATCTACATTATCTTCGATAAACTTTACAACTCCTTATAAATAATCTAACTATATTAATTATACATCATTAAAATTAATCATCAAGATAGATTAAATATTCCAATAATTCTAATTAAATGATATAATATCAATATACTTATTTAAGCATTTAAAAGGGGTGAATAGATTGTTATATAGAAGATTTGGCAAAACAAATGAAATGGTTTCTATTCTTGGTTTTGGCTGCATGAGATTTCCACTTTTACCTGGTGGGGATTCATCTAAGATTGATGAAGGTGAATCTATGAAGATGGTAAGATATGCGATTGATAATGGTTTAAATTATTTAGATACAGCTTATCCTTATCATGGAAATGGTATGAGTGAAAAAGGATCTAGTGAACCTTTTGTTGCAAAAGTAATAAAAGATGGATATAGAGAAAAAGTAAAAATTGCTACAAAATTACCTACATGGTTAATTGAAACTAGAGAAGATATGGATAAATATTTAAATGAGCAGTTAGAAAGACTTGAAATAGAATATATTGATTTTTATTTATTACACACCTTAAATAAAAAAGTGTGGGAAAAATTAAAATTTCTTGGGGTAGATGAATTTTTAGATAGTGCAATTGAGGATGGCAGGATTAAATATGCTGGATTTTCTTATCATGATAAAGCAGAATACTTTAACGAAATTATAGATTATTATGATTTTTCTTTTTGTCAAATACAATTTAATTATTTGGATGAAGATTATCAAGCAGGACTTGATGGGTTAAAATATGCAAAATCTAAGGATCTTGGGCTAGTTATAATGGAACCTTTAAGAGGTGGAAAATTAGCAGCAGGACTTCCTCAAGAAGCAATGGATGTATTTAACAATGAAGATAAGGAAAAATCCCCTGCTGAGTGGGCATTAAGATGGGTCCTTAATCATTCTGAGGTTTCTATAATACTTAGTGGAATGAGTACTATGGATCAGGTAATAGAAAATATAAATATATCTAAAGAAGCAAAAGCAAACTCCTTATCTAAATCAGAATTAAATGCTGTTGAAAAGGTAAAAGATATTTATAAGAGTAGAATAAAAGTTAATTGTACGACTTGTGGATATTGTATGCCTTGTCCTCAAGGAGTTGATATTCCTAGAAACTTTACAATCTATAATAATTATTACATGTTTGATGAAGAAAAAGGATATGAAAACTTAAAAGAAAAGGATGCATCTCATTGTATACAATGTAAAATTTGTGAAACTCATTGTCCACAATCAATAGAAATAAGTAAAGAACTTGAAAAGGTAGT